>JBAXXH010000001.1:0-101694 GCA_037127995.1 Methylococcaceae bacterium
AAATAAAGCACGTAGGGATGCCAATTATTTTTTAAGGAATGCTCTGAATCGCTGATTATTGGCTATCAACTTGACGCGGGACAGACCTGGCAGGTTTTATAAACCTGCCAGGTCTAACTTCGGTATTTTTGTCCTGAGTAACGAGGCTTGCCTGATTATTCAGTTCCCCTCTTTGAAAAAGAGGGGTTAGGGGAGATTTTTTAAACAGGCGTAATTTACTTAAACAGCTTGTTGTTCAGTTTCATTTTCGCGATCAACCGACCATAATTTTTCTAATTGATAAAAGCCGCGTGCTTGCGCTGTCATCGCATGAACAATAACATCGCCCATATCCAACAGGATCCAGTCTGAACCCAAGTCGCCTTCAATACCCAGGGGTCTAAAGCCTTCTTCCTTGGCTTTTTCAACGATGTAATCACATAAAGATTTCATGTGACGGTCAGATGTTCCGGTAACGACGACCATGTAATCGGTAAAGCTGGTTTTACCGCGAACATCCAATGTCGTTATATTTTGTCCTTTACGTTCATCCAAAACATCTTGGACAATTTTCAATAAATCTTCTACTTGCATTAAAATTCCTGGTTGTGTAATGAGACTAAGGTCTCTGGTAAAGCTGGTGTTGCCTGATATAGGCAATAACAGTATCGGGTAGTAAAAACCCCGGATTTTGTTGTTCTGCAATCATGTTTCTGATGGTCGTAGCTGAAATATCCAGTTGCGTGACTTGCTGAAAGTATAACTTACCCGCACTGGCGTGTGTTAATTCCGTTGGCTCGGTAGCCAGTTTGGCCTTAAAAAAATCATCGAGATTCTGTATCGCAAAGCCGGGGCGAGTCATGACGACAATGTGCGTAAAATCAAATAAATGCGGCCATTGATGCCAGGTTTTTAATTGGTTAAACGCATCACTGCCGATAAACAACAGTAAGGGCTCATTTTTAAATGCCTGTCGCAAAGACTTTAGCGTATCGACCATATAAGATGCGCCCTGCCGGTTTAATTCACGGGTATCAATGAGTAATCCCGGCTGATTTTTGATTGCCAGTTCCAGCATCTGCAAACGCATTAACGCGGTTGCAGCGGGCTGTTCCCGGTGCGGCGGTTGTGCGCTAAGAACCAGTCTGACTTCGGTCAGTCCAAAAAGTTCTTTAACTTCCAGTGCCGAGCGTAAATGCCCGTAATGCACCGGATCAAAAGTGCCGCCAAAAATACCGATCATTTATTGCCTGATATGGCCATCACCCAACACAATGTACTTCAATGACGTCAATCCTTTTAAACCGACGGGGCCGCGTGCATGGAGCTTATCGGTACTAATGCCAATCTCGGCACCCAAGCCGTATTCAAAGCCGTCAGCAAAACGGGTCGAGGCGTTAACCATCACCGAACTGGAGTCAATTTCCCGCAGAAAGCGTCGTGCCCGCGTGTAATCTTCGGTGACAATGGCTTCGGTATGGCTGGAGCTGTATTTGTTAATATGCTCCATTGCTTCATCCAAACCATGCACAATTTTAATCGATAAAATGGGTGCCAGATATTCTGTGTTCCAGTCTTCTTCAGTGGCTCTTGAGCATTTTGGAATCAAAGAACAGGTTTTAAGACAGCCGCGTAATTCAACCCCTTTTTCAAGATATATTTCTGCCAACAGCGGCAATACTTTTGCCGCAATAGCTTCAGCAACCAGTAACGTTTCCATGGCATTGCACACGCCATAACGATGAGTTTTGGCATTGTCAGCAATCTTGACGGCTTTATTAATATCAGCTTTATCATCAATATAAACATGGCAAATACCATCCAGATGCTTAATCACCGGAATGGTTGCATCTTGGGAAATGCGTTCGGTCAGGCTTTTACCGCCGCGTGGTACGATAATATCCACATAGTGCTTCATAGTGATCAATTCACCAACCGCAGCGCGATCGGCTGTGGCGACCACTTGTACCGCTTGTGCCGGTAAACCGGCCGCCTCAAGACCTTTGGCAATGCAGGCGGCAATGGCTTGATTGGAGTGCATGGCTTCAGAACCACCGCGTAAAATACAGGCATTGCCGGATTTAAGGCATAAAGCTGCTGCATCGACAGTGACATTCGGGCGGGACTCATAAATAATGCCAATGACACCCAAAGGCACGCACATTTGTCCAACTTGAATGCCGCTGGGTCGGTAACTTAAATCACTGATTTCACCCACGGGATCCGGTAAAGCGGCAACTTGCTTTAAACCTTCAACCATTGCCTGAATACTGGCGGGCGTTAAGGAGAGTCTGTCCAGTAACGCCGCATCCAGACCATTTAGCTTACCGGCCGCCAAATCTTTTTGGTTTTCGGTGATTAGCAGTTCCTGGCTGCTCTCAATAATCTCGGCAATTTTTAACAAAGCCTGATTTTTTTTGCCTGATTCAGCCCGGCTGATTTCCCTTCCGGCCTTTCTGGCTTGCAGGCCAAGGTTTTGCATATATGCTTTAATATCCACTGTGTTCTCACTAACCGGAATAATTTAGCGGTTTATTATATAGGTTAAACACCGTCATTAACAGGTTTTAAATCAATTAACTAGCGGATAATAAAAGGATTTATCAGGTGTATAAGTTCTGAAGGCTGCCGGGTTCCGTTTTTTTCTGGTTCCCAAGTTCCAGCTTGGTAACCGGTTCATAATGAAAAGTGAAATCACATAAACTCATCGTCCATGCCATCATCCAGTCTATGCAGGCTATCAAAGCCGCCAGCACCACAACTTTTAGTCAAGGTCTTTAAAATCCGCAGAATGTCAGCTTGAGATTCATAAGGACCATTCATATAAAAAGGCCTGCCATTTCTACCATAGGTGTATTTTACCGGACTTGCACTCGCCTCAATATCGCCAAAGATATCATAGGCATTTTTATAATCAGGATGTGGCGTAAAGCCTAGTTCTTTAGCAAACTTAACCAAACCATCCAGTAGCTTTTTGGCACTGGCTTGATGCAGTTTTTCAAATGTCCGGTCACCTGTCCCTGCCATCCTCTGCTTGATTTTTTGCTCATATTCGTATTCCGGCATTACCATAAACATGGCGTCTTTGACACCCAGACAAAAGACATCGATAACAAACGCACTCATGGCAATATCCCCGCCGGGGATGCGCCTTGTTACTACCAACTCACCAAGGCCGGAAGTAAATAAATTATCGGGGATTAAACATTCATGAATGGGATAATTGGCGTAAGGTTTGGCTTTTGTCATTGACGGGGTTATTTTTTTAACGGCAACGTTTCTTTTTTTTTTTTCTTGGCCAGTTTTTTTTGTCGTTGTTGTTCTGATATTGCCATTGTTTTTCTCTCATTGAATTGGGTTTGTTAGCTCATTATCTCTCAAGCGGTATCTTGGGAGTGCGGATAATCGTAGCGGAGCATTTAAGAGGAATCTATTTTAGGGTGAATTGGCGCAGATTAACAGACCTTAAGATTGACGTTTTTGCGCGCGTATTGATTTATTTACCCCTTTTGATTAGAGTATGATTGTAATGACAACATTTAAAAGTAACAATACGTTTATATAATCTCTCTTAATGCAGCGAGGAACTTCACTATGAACGCTTTCACTTTACTCGGGGCAGGACTTTTACTTTTTTCCCTTCACATATCAGCACTTGAAAAAGCAAACCCGAAACAGGTTGATGAAGTGCAACAACGCACGCAACAATTAGTGCCTTATGATTTGGATCAAACCCGGTTGACATTTACCAGAACGGTTCATGGCGGGGTTCAGCATGTTATCGCCAAGTCTGCAGACAATGCCAGGCAGATAAAATTGATCCAGGAAAACTTGCTTAAAATGGCCATTGATTTCAGAAAAGGGAATTTTTCTGTGACCGAAAAGATACACGGTGCAGCCATGCCCGGCCTTGCTCAGTTGAAGAAGGCAGAAATGTATGACATTAAATATGAATATAAAGCCTTGCCAAACGGTGCGCAGATTCATTATTCAACTGAATATCCGCAGTATGTACAGGCCCTTCATGAATGGTTTGATGCCCAAATGAGTGAGCACGGCAGTCAGGCAGTCCCAAGCCACAGTCAGCACCACGCCACTCCTGCCGAGTAAAAGAACAGTCCGGTGCCCAAGTAGTGCTTGGGTGCCGGTGTGCGCTTGATGAGATCCGGGTTTTATGTCCACCCGATAACTTCGCTTTTAGTAATCAGCAAATTACCTCTTATTCAAAGTCCGGCATGTTCTTTTTCCGATATAAATTAAATACCGGAAAAATTAATTTTGCTATTCTTGTATTTTTAACAAATACTTTTTTTATGTTTATTTATTCGTTGCCCTTATTTTTTGCCCGGATTGGTTTAGCAAGTCCGATAGAGTTGCTGATTATTTTTATGGCGCTATGGGTTGTTTTGTTTATAAGCTCTCCGACGGGGGGTGAAAATTTGCACAAGCCTGCGCTTGATAACTATTTGTTTGCGGCATGGAGTGGTCGTGTGCCGCTTAAGTGGGTATTCTGGCCTTTTTTTCTCATTTTAAATGCGGGTTTATATGGTGCGGATACGCTGGCAAAAATCGGCATGTTGACGGTATCCAGTTGGGATGACGTGCATTTGATGTTATTGCTGCCGATTGTTTGGTGGACAACGGCTATTTGGCGCTGTTCAGCAAACACGTCGTTACGTACCGGGATGGCGTGTGCACGGTTATTAACGTTAGTCGTGTTTTTTGAATACGGCTTGAAGCTATTGATACGGATAGACTATCCACGCATCTTTTTTGGGTGTGAGGAGTTGTTACTGGATTATGGCAGTTGTTTTTAAACGCGGTGTTGGTTTTTTTCTTGAGCGCGAGTTAACCGTTTAGGCTTTTGTTCTTCAAAGTGCTGGATATTTAGTTTTTATATGAAAAAAATAAAATTGCACGTGGTCTTTTTAAGATATTGAAATTTTTGATTATTTCTTGGCATTTTCTGAGTAAATAGTCGATGTTAAGAGATTATTTAGGCTATTTTTTACTGATTCAATTGCTGATAAGTGTGAATAAACCGTTATTCAGGTACTATGAGCGGTTTGGTATCAGCATTGTAGCTAATGTGATGGTTGTTTAATTCGGTATATTGTTAATGAAAATACTTATTCTTGGGGCCGGTGTTACCGGTTCGTCTGTTGCTGAAGCGTTTGCGAGCGAAGAAAACGATATTGTCGTTATTGATTTCAAGCAGGAGCTTCTGGATGCTTTAAAAGACCGTTTCGATATTGCTACTGTTGCTGGTAATGCTGCGCATCCTAGTGTGTTGGAGCAGGCTGGAATTGACACCACTGACATAGTCATCGCCGTAACCGATAGTGATGAAACCAACATGTTGGCTTGTCTTATTATTAATGCCTTACATAAACGTCCTAAAACGATTGCACGGGTGCGTGCCATTGATTATCTGAAAAATCCGAAATTATTTGGCCCGACCGGTATTCCGGTTGATATTGTTATCAGTCCTGAACAGATTGTTATGGAGTCCATTCGTAATTTAATTGAATTCCCCGGAGTTTTGCATATTTCCAATTTTGCCGGTGGCTTGGTTCGGTTGTTTTCAGTTAAAGTGGTGGCGGATGGTTTTTTAACGGGTAAAAAAATTAAAACGCTGAGAGAGCGTTTGTCTGATGGCAAGACAAGGGTCGTGGCTATTTTTAGACAGGGTGAGCCAACTTGTGTGACGGGAGAAGTCAGCATCGAAACCGGCGATGAAGTATTTTTTGTGGCACCCCGCGATGAGGTACGGCGGGTGTTAAAAGAATTGGATAAATTAGAAGCGCCATTAAAACGCATTATTATTGCGGGCGGCGGACATGTTGGTAAACGGTTGGCGCTGGCTTTGGAAAAGAACTATCAGGTAAAAATTATTGAAAAAGATGCAATAAGAGCCAATAAAATTGCTAATGATCTTCAGCATACGGTGGTACTTTTAGGTGATTGTGCTGATGAGGCGCTGTTATTGGATGAGTCCATTGAAAGCGCCGATTTGTTTTGTGCGATTACCGATAATGACGGTGTCAATATTATCTCCGCATCCTTGGCAAAGAGCTTGGGAGCCCGAAAAACGATTTGTCTGCTTAATCATAACTCGTACACTAAATTATTGCCTGGCACGGGTATTGATGTCACTGTGTTACCTAATCAGGAAACGTTGGGCAGCATTTTAAAGCATGTGCGGCGCGGTGATGTGGCTCAAGTGACTTCACTTTGTGGTGGTACCGCCGAAGCCATTGAGGCTATTGCGCATGACAATAATAATGGTGAATCGGTCGTCGGTCGCCGTGTTGATACCATCAATTTTCCTGCCGGTATTGTGATGGGCGCTTTGATTCGCAATGGTCAGGTCATTCCGATACACCACGACACAATATTTGCTGAAAACGATCATGTGGTGATGTTTGCGATGGAAAAAAAGCTCGTCAGTAATATTGAGAAAATCTTTCAACCGATCGTCTCAATACCCTAAAAACGCAAGAGGACAACTACAATGCTTGTGTTTCATATTAAGCCCTTCATTTTTTTGATACTGCATAAAATTTAAATGCCTTCATGAATGTCATTCTTACTATAGTTCATATTTTGGGACTGGTTACCATGGGCTTTAGCGGCCTGATGAGTACTTGCCTGATAACCTCAAAAATAGCCGATGACGGTGCCACTGACGCTTTTTTCGATGGTACTTTTTTTACCTTATTATTGGGTGCGTTGATGTTTTTTCCGACGTTGCGAACGCCTAAAAAAGTATCGCGACAAGCCGGCTTTTTATTGGTGGCAATCACTTGGTCATTAATACCGGTGTTTTGTACCATCCCGCTGCTGATTTATATGCCGGCACTGAGTTTTAATGATGCTTATTTTGAGACGGTTTCGGGTCTTACCACAACGGGCGCAACTATTTTTACGGGTCTTGATTATTTGCCGATGTCGATTAACCTGTGGCGGCATGAGTTGTGTTGGATTGCGGGAATGGGCATCATTATTTTTGCCGTCGCCATTTTGCCAATCCTCGGTATCGGCGGTATGCAGTTGTATAAAGCGGAGTCGCCGGGAACGGTTAAAGAATCAGATTTGCCGCCCCGTATAGCGCAAACCGCAAAAGCCCTATGGATGGTTTATGCGGGTATTACGGTAGCCTGTATTATTGCTTTACGCTTGGCGGGAATGACTTGGTTCGATGCCATTTGTCATGCGTTTTCTGCTATGAGTCTGGGCGGATTTTCTACGCACGATGCCAGTGCCGGATTTTTTAATTCGCTATCTATTGAGGCGGTGTTAACCATCTTCCAGTTGTTGGCGGCTATTAATTTTGCCACTCATTTCGTAGCCCTACGAAAAAAATCACTCAATCCTTATATTGATGACCGGGAGGCCAGGGCTTTTCTTATACTGATTTTGGGGAGTTGTGTTTTAGCCGCTTGGGTGCTGTGGCATGCCGGTACGTATCCGGATTTTTTTACTGCCTTGCGTTACGCAACCTTTAATTTAGTCACTATCGCTACTGACTGCGGTTTTGCCAACCAGGATTTCAATAAGTGGCCTATTTTTGTGCCAATGTGGATGTTGTTTTTGAGTTGTCTGTCAGCCTCTTCCGGCTCTACCGGTGGCGGTATTCGTATGATTCGAACCATTATTTTAATGAAGCAGGCACGCCTGGAGATGTTTAAATTTATTCATCCTTTTGCGGTCAGGCCATTAAAAATAGGTGACATGATCGTTAAAAATGACATTGTAAACTCAGTGACCGGATTTATTTTTCTGTATTTTATAAGTATTGTTATTCTTATATTTGCGTTGCTATTGAGCGGACTGGACTTTATGACTTCTTTTTCCGCCATTATTGCGTGCTTTAATAACGCAGGACCCGGATTAAATGAAGTGGGGCCTGCGGATAGTTATGCCAGTCTAAGTGATTATCAAAAAGCGGTATGCACTTTTGCCATGCTGCTGGGGCGCGTGCAAATATTCTCCATTGTTATTTTATTCGTGCCGGAATTTTGGAGAAAGTAGCGGGGTTGTTGGGTAAGGCGAAAAAGATTTTCACCACGAACGACACGAAGAAAGAGAATTTTGTGTTCCTTCGGCTACGCTCTGAAGAGGTTTCCCGGCGAACCCACTATATGAAGCTATTAATTTTAAATGCCGGGTGTGAGTAATGATAAATCATCCAGAATCGTCACGGTTATTTTTTGCCCTTTGGCCTGACGAGCAAACCAGGCTAAATCTGGTGCGCTTAAATCAAGCTATAGAAGCTAAAGGATTCAAGCCGGTACAGGCGCACAACCTCCATGCAACGCTGGTATTTTTAGGGTTTGTTGATGCAGCTTCCGAGTTATTGATTAAATACAGTGTCAGGGGGATTTCCGCCAAACCTTTTGTGTTGACGTTTGACCAACTCAGTTATTGGAGTAAACCCAATATTTTATGTCTTACCTGTTCCCACACGCCTGATGAGGCGGGGTTGTTGGTCACTGCGTTGAGCAGGGAAATTGCAAGTTGCGGTTTGCAAACTGATACCCGACCTTATTTGCCTCATATTACCCTGACCAGACATGCCCGGTATTTACCGGACATAACTATTGAGCCGATTGTTTGGTGTGCTGAAGCCTTTGTTTTGGTTGAATCGTGCAGTGAACCAGACGGTGTTAATTATAAAGTAAGACAGCAATGGCCTTTTATTTATTAAGGCAACAGGTTAAATGATCTTCTGTGGTAGGGAGGCTAATAATCTCTGTCGGGTCAGGCGGCTAGCCGTAACCCGGCACAGATACTTCGATTTATCGGGTTACGCTGTCGCTAACCCGCGCGACTGAAATTATCGAAGCAAGAATTTATTTTTCTTTCTTCGTGTCTCGGCAACTGCTCCCTGCGTTGCTCTCGATTGCTTGCTCCCGGCGCAATCTAACTTAACCATCCATGGCTCAGTACCTCCTGCATCCATGCAGTCGTTCGTGGTGAATGTTTTTAGGCTATTACGTAAATGAATCGCCATAACGGCTTTAGTCCTACATCTTCTGCCCATATAATTTTTTAATTTCACTGGTAAAGCGCCCTTCGGCGAGACGTGTATCAACTATGTCGCCTGGCTTTAGCTGTTCTGTGGAACGGATGAGTTGCCCTGATGGTTGTTTAATAACCAGCGCATAGCCACGGTTTAGGGTCGCCAATGGACTAACCGCGTGTAATGTTTGGCTGACATTTAATAACCGTTGATTAAGGTTTTCCAGTTTGTGGCAGATGACGGTAATCAGAAGTTTACTTAAATAGTTCTGTTTTTGTTGATAGTTGTTAATGGTTACGGCCGGACTGTGTTGCCATAATTGGGCTGTTTTGGCCTCAACACGACTTTTGTTGCGGTGGATTTGGGTGTGCATGGCTTGAGTCAGTCTTAATTCAAGTTCGTCCAAGCGTTGCGCATTTCTTGCCAGTTTCTGGCCGGGATGTTGCTGTTGCAAACGCTTGCTTAACCAGGCAAAGGCTTGTTGTTTTTGGCTTAATTTGCGTTGTAGCAGTTGATGAAATCGTGTCTCCAATTGTACAAACCGCGACAACCACGCCTGTTGATCCGGGACGGCATGTTCAGCGGCTGCTGAAGGTGTTGCTGCGCGTAAATCGGCGACAAAATCTGCAATAGTTACGTCTGTTTCGTGCCCTACGGCTGAGATGATAGGGATTGTACTGGCGAAGATGGCACGGGCCACCATTTCTTCATTAAACGCCCAAAGATCTTCCAGCGACCCGCCGCCCCGTCCTAAAATAAGCACATCGCATTGCTGCTGTTCGTTAGCCAAGGCGATGGCCTTGGTAATTTCATATTTAGCATTATCGCCCTGCACAGCAACGGGATAAATAATAACCGACACCGCTGAAAAACGTCGTCTTAATACCGTCAAAATATCCCGGATAGCCGCGCCAGAAGGCGAAGTGATGACGCCGATGGTTTGGGGTAGGGCAGGGAGCTTTTGTTTGTTGACGGCATCAAACAAACCTTCTTCCAACAGTTTTAGCTTTAATGCGTCAAAGGCTCTTCGTAAAGCACCGTCACCGGCTTCTTCAATCTGTTCGACAATGAGTTGGAAATCACCTCTGGGCTCGTACAAACTGACTTGTGCTTTAACGATTACGTGTTTACCGTTTTCCGGTTTAAATCCCAGTCTGCGTTGCTGGGTTTTAAACATCGCGCATCGTACCTGGGCATTGGCATCTTTCAGAGAAAAATAGAGATGGCCGGAAGAGGGGGCACTTAAGTTGGAGATTTCACCTTCAACCAACACACTCAGAAAATGCGCGTCGAGTAAGCGACTGGTTGCCCGGTTAAGCTGTGAAACAGTCAGTATAGTGCGCTGTGCAGGCGTTGATGTGCTATTCATTGCAGGTTATTAAAGATTGAGTGCTGGGTTATTAGATGGACTATTGTAAAATATTCATATTTTTTGTACAAAGAAAGGGGAGTGTTAATGGCGTGGTTGCTTTTGTTTTCTGCGGGGTTTATAGAAATAATCTTTGCTTTAAGTCTTAAATATAACGAAGGGTTTACCAAGCTTTTGCCCAGCATAGTCACTGCGATATCAGCAGTTGGGAGTTTTGGTTTGTTAATGTTGGCGCTCAAAACACTACCACTCGGAACGGCGTATGCGGTTTGGACGGGCATGGGAGCGGTAGGCGTGGCTATATTGGGCATCATTCTATTTAAAGAATCAGTCGATTGGTATCGGTTGGTGTCCATTGCTTTGGTGATTGCAGGAATTATCGGGCTTAAATTAACGGATAGTCAGTAATATGCTACACCTTATTTTTCAGTCGCCCATTGATAATGCGATTCTGGAGCGGATTGATTCAGGGGATGATGTGGTTTTTCTTGAAAATGCAGTGCTGCGCCTCCTGAAAAAAGGCAGTTTATGCGGCGTTTTAATGCAATTGCTTAACGTTAATCGTCTTTATGTTTTGGGTGATGATATTGAAGCCAGAGGCATCGGTACTGCTGAATTAGTTAGCGGTATTGAAGTAATCGACTATGCGGAGCTGGTCAATTTGACCGTTAAAAATCCGGTGATTCAATCATGGTCCTGATGGTTGAAAAAGCCGGTTTGGAGACGACCGATCAGGGTTTTTTAGTTAAATCAGCTGACTGGAATGAAGGCGTCGCTCAGCAATTAGCAGAACTCAATAATATTACATTGACTGACGCACACTGGGAAATTATGCTGTTTATTCGGCATTATTATCAGCAATTTAAGCACTTGCCGAATGCCCGCGTATTTACTAAAGCCATTGCCAGAACATTGGGCGAGGACAAAGGTAATAGCCGGTATTTGCATAAATTGTTTCCGGACGGCCCGTTGAAGTATGCCTGCAAGTTGGCAGGACTCCCTAAACCACCGACTTGTTTGTAGATATTTATAAAAAATTAAATGGCGAATCTACACCTGCTTAAAGCGATGTATCAAGCGTCTTTCTTTTTTGTTGGGTTTATGATCCTGACCACTGAAATCAAATAGTTCGCGTTGTTCGCGTTGCAGAATCATTTGTTGCTGACGTTTTGCAAAACTTTCAGGCGTTTCTTCATAGAGTAGAATGGCCTCTTTAGCCGGTCGTCTTTGCTTGGAAAGTCCGATTATTGTTACTTCCCAGTTCAGTCCGTCTTTGCTTATGGAGAGCAACGCGCCCGGTTTTATTTCTTTTCCCGGTTTTGTACGTTGCTTGTTGACATGAACTTTTCCACCGGAAATAGCATCCGCAGCCAGTTTGCGCGTTTTAAAAAAACGCGCAGTCCATAACCATTTATCCAGACGGATGGTTTCGAGTTCAGTCTGCACTCAACTCTTTTTCCTTTTTTAAGCCTTTAGGCAAAGAAAACACGACTTTTTCTTCTATGCCCTGAATTTCAATGGCCGATTTACCGCCCCATTGTTTTAACTGATTGATGACTTCCTGAACCAGTACTTCGGGTGCTGAGGCACCGGCAGTAACGCCGACAACTCTGACGCCATCAAACCAGCTTTGTTGCATATCCTTTGCCGTATCAATCAAATAGGCTTTTTTACCCAATTGCTCGGCAATCTCTCGTAAGCGGGTGGAATTAGAGCTGTTGATAGAGCCAACAACCAGAATGGTATCCGCTGTTTTTGCCAGTTCATAGACCGCATCCTGGCGGTTTTGGGTGGCGTAACAGATGTCGTCTTTTTTCTGTTCCTGAATGGAGGTAAAGCGAGCTCTTAAGGCATCAACCATAATTTTGGTATCCGTCATTGACAGCGTGGTTTGTGTTACATAAGCCAGGTTGTCGGGATTATTGACAACTAATTTGTTAACGTCGTCCGGGGTTTCTACTAAATAGATGCCGCCATTGTCAGTACATTTTTCATATTGCCCCATGGTGCCTTCAACTTCAGGATGTCCGGCATGACCGATGAGAATAACTTCACGGTCTGATTTTGCATGCTTGGCAACCTGAATGTGAACTTTAGTTACTAGCGGGCAGGTGGCATCAAAGACGGTTAAGTTACGATCTTTAGCTTCTTGCTGGACTTGTTTGGAAACGCCGTGGGCACTAAAAATAAGGTAAGAACCAACGGGCACGTCAGTTAATTCTTCTATGAAAATAGCGCCTTTTTCTTTAAGGCCATCAACAACGGTGCGGTTATGAACCACTTCATGCCGGACATAAATGGGCGCACCAAACGTTTCGATAGCTTGGTCAACAATTTCGATGGCGCGGTCTACGCCGGCACAGAATCCACGGGGGTTAGCGAGTACAATTTGCATATCTTGACTTCTTTACTGGGTTAATTTGAGATTATTTTAACTCAACATGCTTGCGGATACGATAATTCCATCCATATCAGCATATAAAAAGTGATCTTTTTTAAAATTGACACCGGCAAAAGAGACTAATAAATCGCGGTCGCCATTGCCTTTTTTATGGCTTTGTAAGGGATGTGTATGTAGGGCACGGATGCCAATCGGGAGTTTATTTATCAGCGCAGAATCCCGAAGACAGCCATAAATAATAATACCTTGCCAGCCATTATTAATGGCAAGCATTGCCAGATTATTGTCTACCAAAGCACAGCGATGAGAGCCGCCGCTATCAATGACCAACACCCTGTTTTGTACTTTTTCTTCCAGAACGCTTCTGACTAAAGCGTTATCCTCAAACGTTTTCAGTGTGGTGATTTGGCCGGAAAAGACTGGATTAGCCCCGTAAGAGATAAATGCCGGCTCAGCAATTTGGAAATAATCCTCTCCTGAGTGGTCATCGCAAAGATTAGCAGTAGTGAAAGTCATTTATTAAGGTTCAAGGATTAAGGTTCAAGGTTCAAGGCGCAAGGCTAAAAGGTACAAGGTGAAAGGTTCAATAGACCTTTAACCTTGTACCTGCTTTTAACCTTTTACCTGCTCTCAACTAGTATAACGCGCTAACAGTCCATTCACACTGTGTATTTCCGGTAACGGTATTTTTACTTCGTAGCCGCCGCCGGGCGCTTCTTGCATACTATGGCTGTGCATATCTTCCATGCGCTTCACGATAATGTCCTGATTGCCTTCGGGCAGAATAAGCTCCAGCTTGTCACCAACGGTAAATTTATTTTTTACATCAATGGTCGCCAGTCCGGTTGCTGAATCATAACTTCTTATTTCGCCGCAAAATTGCTGTTGATGACTCTTGGAATAACCGGTGATATAGTTTTGTTGTTCGTGGGTATGGTGACGCTGATAAAAACCGTCAGTATAGCCACGATTGGCCAGGTTTTCCAAAACACCGATGAGTTCAGGCTGAAATGCACGGCCTGTCAGTGCGTCGTCAATCGCCATACGATAAGTTTGCGCCGTGCGGGCAACGTAATAATGGGATTTGGTGCGACCTTCTATTTTAAGGCTGTTGATGCCAATAGCCACTAAGCGTTGCACATGTTCAATAGCTCTTAAGTCTTTGGAGTTCATGATATACGTGCCATTTTCATCTTCCATGATCGGCAATAACTCCCCTTTGCGGCCTTCTTCTTCAAGAAAATACAGCTGGTCTGCCAAGGGATGCCGTTCTGCGCCGCCGCAACCGGCGGTGCTGATGTCGCTTATTGACAGCACTTCGGCATCGGGTACCAGGTCGCCTTCGGCATTTTCATGAGCGGGCACGGTATCATATTTCCAGCGGCAAGAGTTGGTACAGGTTCCCTGGTTAGGGTCGCGATGATTGAAATAACCCGACAGCAAGCAGCGTCCTGAATAAGCAATACATAAAGCGCCGTGAACAAATACTTCAAGCTCGATGTCCGGGCATTTTTGGCGGATTTCTTCGATTTCATCAAGAGACAGTTCTCGTGACAAAATAACCCGCTTAATACCGATGCTTTGCCAGAATTTTACGGTGGCATAATTGACGGTATTTGCCTGCACTGATAAATGGACAGGCATATCCGGCCAGGCTTCCCGCGTCATCATAATCAAACCGGGGTCAGCCATAATCAAGGCATCCGGTTTCATGGCGATAATAGGTGCAATATCGGCCATAAAGGTTTTAACTTTGGCATTGTGAGGAATGACATTCGTCGCCAGAAAAAACTTTTTACCTTGCCGGTGCGCTTCATCAATGCCTTTGGCAAGATTGTCAGCCAGAAAATCATTGTTGCGTACTCTCAGGCTGTAACGCGGTTGCCCTGCATAAACGGCATCAGCGCCAAATGCAAAGGCATAGCGCATGTTTTTAATAGTTCCGGCAGGGGAGAGAAGTTCGACTGGTTTCATGATGATGACGGTAAATGATAGGTGTAATATACCGTGTATATTACACCAGCTTACGCAAAGCAAAAAACAGGAGTATGAAAAATGTGGGTATTGTTATTTTTAGCCGCCTTGTTGTTTGTTTTAGGCGGGGCATTAATTTTGCTCAGATCGGCAAAGACACCCAAAATTCCCGATACGGTTAAGGCACAGCCTTATGAGGAAGACAAATCGGATGACTGGTAGTTGGATTTAACATCTTATTCACCACGAACGACTGCATCCATGCAGTCGTTCGTGGTGATAAGCTTTTAAATATTTTTGTTTCATGCTGTTTCATTGAAACAGTTACGTGTCTCAATGGAACATTACTTTGAAACAGTTAAAAAAGTAAAGCTATAAAAATAAATCTATAAAACAATCGATTAATGATGGTTTTTGCTGTTGGCACAGGCTTTGCTTAAGTATAAGCAAGTTCAACGTATTTGCTTGCGGCGATCACGGAACCTCACCCATTAACAGTAACACCCGGAGAGACATCATGATATTTAAACAATTATTTGATAAAGAAACCTGGACTTATACCTATTTAATTGCTGATTCCATCAGTAAAGAGGCGGTTTTTATTGACCCTGTTAACACGCACATTGATGACTATATGTCCTTGCTGGAAGTGCTGGGTTTACAGCTGAAATATTCCCTGGAAACACATGTCCATGCCGACCACATAACCGCAAGCGGCCTGTTGCGTCAATTAGTGGGCGCACAAACCGCAGTAAGTCAACTCTGCGGTGCCGAGACAGCCGATGTACAAATTCAGGATGGCGATATTTTCAAATTAGGGGATAACGAGCACATTAAAGTGATTGCTACGCCGGGACATACGCGCGGCAGTATTTCATTTTTATGGCGTGATCGGGTTTTTACCGGTGATTCTTTATTGATAGGCGGTTGTGGTCGTACCGATTTTCAGGGCGGTGATGCCGGTGCGCTTTATGATTGCATCACTCAACGTTTGTTTACCTTGCCGGATGAAACGCTGGTTTATCCGGGTCATGATTATCAAGAGCGTTGGGTTAGTAGTATTAAACAGGAACGTTCCACCAATCCGCGTCTGGCCGGAAAAACGCGTGAAGCATTTATTGAAGTTATGAATAATTTAAATTTGCCAAAACCACGGTTAATCGAGCAGGCAGTTCCTGCCAACCGGTATTGCGGTTTGGATGAAAATGAACGTCAGGATGCGGTTATTCTTCGGGATACCACGCGCCCCGTCCGTAATGAAGTCACTCCCCAAGACCTGGTAACTGAAGCCAAGCAACATATTACCGAAGTTAATGTCGCAACCGCCAAACAATTGTTGGCAGAAGGTAATATTGTTGTGGTTGATACGCGCGAAGAAAGCGAATACGCAGCAGGTCATATTGATAATGCGCTGCTTTTGCCGCGTGGCGTGCTGGAATTTAAAATTGGCAATAGTCCCGAATTGGCTGACAAATCCAAAGCGGTGCTGCTTTATTGCCGTACCGGCGGTCGATCTGCATTGGCAGCGCAGACGATGCAGCAGTTAGGCTATAACAACGTACTGTCAATGGCGGGTGGTTTTGAGGCTTGGCAAAAAGCATAACACGCTTAACGGTGCAAGGGCGAAGCCTTTAAATACTTAGGTAACTCGCAATAAATACCTCCCAATCATTGCCTGACTCTGGGAGTTCGCCGACTTAATAATTTCTACAATGCTGTGTACAAAGCGTATGGAGATTATAAATTGAGGGTTTATTTATTGTAAGCGGCCTAAAAGCCGGAGTACAAACCTAGGTTTGTATTCCAAACTGACACATTGTAAGGTACGTCACTGCTTTATGGTGAGCTGCCTTACAGCATGCGGCATCGCGCCTTTTATCTTAAACCAACATAATAATAACAACAGGAAGAATTCATGACACAACAACACCACACTATTTTGATTGTAGGCGGCGGCGCAGCGGGCGTTTCCGTTGCCAATAACATGCGTCGTCAAAACGCCACTATTACAATTGCCATTATCGAGCCTTCTGAAAAGCATTATTACCAACCCGGCTTTACCATTATTGGTGGCGGTGCTTATACCTTAAAACAAACCACCCGCAATGAAGCCGATTTAATTCATCCAACCGTGACTTGGCTTAAGGATTACGCTGAAACCTTTCAGCCGGATGAAAATACCGTGACTTTACGCTCTGGTGAAACGGTTAGTTACGATTACTTGGTAGTGTGTCCCGGCTTGCAGTTGGATTGGGATAAAATTTCGGGCTTAAAAGAAACGTTGGGTAAAAACAACGTGTGCAGTAATTATTCGCCAGATACAGCCGAATATACGTGGGAATGCATCAAAAACAGTGAGTCGGGAACCGCGATATTTACACAACCACCAATGCCGATAAAATGTGCCGGTGCACCCCAAAAAATCATGTATCTGGCTGCGGATAGATTTCGTAAAAAAGGGATTCTGGATAAATTTAACATTGAGTTTTGTAATGCAGGCCCTGCCATTTTTGGCATTCCTTTTTTTGCCAAAGCCTTAAGCAAAGTAGTTGCAGGTTATGGGATTAAAACAAATTTTAATCACAATCTGGTTGCCATTGATGGCCCGGCTAAAACCGCTACGTTTGGAATGACGGATGCCGAAGGTAACAAGCAGCAAGTCGTTAAAGCCTTCGACATGATTCATGTTACACCGCCGCAAAGTGCGCCTGATTTTATTAAAAAAAGCCCGTTAGCCAATGCCGGCGGCTGGGTAGATGTCCACGATAAAACACTCCAGCACAACAAATATCCGAATATTTTTGGACTCGGCGATGCGACATCAACCCCCAATGCCAAAACAGCCGCAGCCGTCAGGAAACAAGTGCCCATTTTAGTTGATAATATTTTGCACCTTATCAACGGTAAAGCCGTTGAGGAAAAATACGATGGTTATGGCTCTTGCCCGTTAACAACCTCACTGAGCACGGTCATGTTGGCTGAGTTCGCTTATGGCGGCAAGGTAACACCGTCTTTTCCATGGCTGGATCCCAGAAAAAATTTGTTTATCTGGTGGATCGGTAAAAAAATCGGTTTCCCCTGGATGTACTGGCATTTAATGATTAAAGGCTATCGAATAGATTTACCGCATTTAGAATCTTATGCCAAACGCTTTACAAAAGAGTAGGGCAGGTACAAGGTTAAAGACGCAAGGTTCAAGGTGTGGACGAATCAGTTGGCCTTTCGCCTTTCGCCTTTCACCTTTATCGAGTTCTCTATTTCTTACCATAGCCTGGAACAAGAGTAAAAACCACAATGACTGATTTACAACCTAAGCTGTCACGATTAACCGACTTCTTTCCTATTGCCGGTTGGTTAAAAACCTATACCCGTCAGGATTTTAACAGTGATTTGTTCGCCGGTATTATTACCGCTATTTTGCTGGTTCCTCAAGGGATTGCCTACGCGATATTGGCAGGTTTGCCGCCGCAACTTGGGCTTTACGCCAGTATTTTACCACCGGTATTGTATGCCTTGTTCGGCACCAGTCGAACCTTATCCGTAGGGCCGGTTTCCATTGCCGCCATTATGATTGCCAGTGCCTTAAATACACCTGAGATCAGTGCCTTGGGTAATCCGGTGCAAGGTGCCTTGATATTGTCAGCAGAAAGTGGGCTTATCATGTTGCTGATGGCTCTTCTACGCATGGGTGGCTTGGTTAATTTCATCAGTCATCCCGTATTGACCGGCTTTACCAGCGGTGCCTCGCTGTTGATTATAGGCAGTCAATTACCGCAACTGGCGGGTTTAAAAAGCCCCGCGTGTGGTTTTGATGGCGCTTGTTACCGGGATTATTTGTCGGGCTATAATTCAGCCACTGTGATCATTGGTGTGGCTGCCTTGGTCATGTTGATAGCTTTTGGAAAACCGCTAACGTCGCTGCTCAAAAAAGCAGGATTAAAACTAGCATTGGTGACTGCCATTAGTAAATGCGGGCCTTTGTTAACGGTGCTTTTGGCTACGGTTGCCGTTGGTTATTTTGGCTTAACCCTGCACAACAAAGTTGCCGTTGTCGGGGTAGTACCGGCCGGTTTTCCTGCGCTAAGCCTTGATTTTATTGATCTCCAAAAATGGCGTTTGTTACTGCCTGGCGCGGCTTTTATTGCCTTAATTGCTTATGTCGAAAGTGTCGCCATTGCCAAAGTGACCGCTAACCTGAGAGGCGAAAAAATTGTACCTAATCAGGAATTAATAGCCTTGGGTGTGGCTAATCTGGCAACCGCCATTTCCGGTGGAATGCCGGTTGCCGGTGGCTTTAGCCGAACCATGGTCAATTTTTCTGCCGGTGCCCGCACCCAAATGGCGATGCTGATTGCGGCGGGCATTCTGGCATTGGCGGTGATCTTTTTTAGCCCGTGGTTTGAAAATATCCCTAAAGCAGCGTTAGCGGCGATTATTTTGGTCGCTATTATCCCGCTTGTGCGACTGGGTAGTATTGTTCACACTTGGCGTTATGATCGGGGGGACGGCATCGCCGAAATCGTAACCTTGCTGGGTGTTTTGGTATTGGGTATTGAAGAAGGCATTAGTCTAGGCATTATTCTCACGTTTATCAGTTACCTGCGCAAGACCAGTCAGCCGCACATAGCGGTTGTTGGGCGCATTCCCGAAACCGGGCATTACCGTAATATCAAACGCCATCAGGTAGAAACGTGGGAGCATCTTTTATTATTGCGCATTGATGAAAGCATCACCTTTGCCAATGTTAATTTCATTGAAAATTTTATTACCGCTGAACTAAAGCACCAAGCCAACATTAAACATATCATTCTGATTTTTACCTCGGTCAGTGATGTAGATGCCACGGCTTTGGAGGCGCTGGAAAACTTAAATCATGCCTTGCAAGCCTCAGGGTTGACCTTGCATCTGTCAGAAGCAAAAGGCCCCGTACTTGATAAGCTTAAAAAAACCAACTTTATTAAACAACTCCAGCCAGGCAAGGTATTTTTTCATACCGAAGACGCGATAAAAGAACTGGCGTAAGTTATTCAAATGATGGTCTAGGCGTCTTGGCGGGCATATTTTTTGCCAGTCAGAGTAAGCGTAAAAAGTGTGCACCCACAAAAGATATAATTAAATAACGTAACAGGTATTATTATCTAGCCAAATTTGGCGGAATTTGCAAAAAATCTCGGTTTAATTATTGTAATTGTGTAAAGATAAGCCAAAAAGTTACTTTATCCACTCTTTAACTAAGTTATAGTCTTTCAGAAATTAAACTTCCATCACATGAAGATTTAGTTCACACGGATAACATCCTTTAAAGGGATGGTATCCGTTAGCATCGAAATTATTTATCTGAAAATCTATAGTGCTTAGAAAGTTTTTTCTTAAATACAACATGGCTTACACGTTTATTTTTTATTTTCAAAATAATGCTGCTTCAACTCCAAAATATCACATTCGGATTTTCGCCTGAAAAGCAAATATTCAAGAACTTGTCTTTTAACCTGGAACAAGGCAGAATTTACGCATTAATGGGTGCCAATGGTTCAGGCAAAACGACTTTATTCAATCTTATTAGCGGCTTTCATAAACTGCACTCAGGGAATATCGTTTTCAAGCAGCAAAACATCGCTCATTCCGCGCCTTACCAAATAAACAGAATGGGCATCGGCAGAACTTTTCAAGATTTACGGCTGGTTTCTAAACTGACGGTAAAAGAGAATGTGTTGTTGGCGATGCAAGGCAATCCTACCGACAATTGGATAAAAGCATTGCTGCCCGCTTCGGTATTCGAAAAAGACTTGCGCCAGTTAGAAAGCAAAGTTGAAGAAATGCTTGCCGACTATTTTTTACAGGATGTGCAGGATTCATTGGCGCACGAAATCAGTTTCGGACAGCAAAAATTATTGAATCTGGCTTGCTGCGTGGCAAACGGTGCCGAATTATTATTACTGGACGAACCCGTAGCAGGCATTAGCCCCCAATTCCGCGAACAGATCGCCATACTGATACAACGATTGCAACAACAGGGCAAAACCATTTTGATGATAGAACACAACACCGATTTTATCGACGTGACCGGTGAGTGCTTTTTGTTTCTGGACGGCGGCATACTGACCCGGTTTGATAGCTTTACACAACTGCAAAACAGCCGACTGGCCGCTGATGGCTATTTTTAAAAACGACACGCTATTAACGGTCAACCGCCTCAGTGCCGGTTACGGCAAGCGGCAGGTATTGTTCGATGTGTCGTTTACAGTGCAACGCGGTGAAATCGTCTTGCTCATCGGCGGCAACGGTTCCGGCAAATCGACGCTACTGAAAGCCATTTACGGATTAGTCCCCAAGTGGGATAATCCCAACGCAGAGTTGCCGTGTGCATCCGTGCAGTTCATGTCCGAGGACATAACACGCACCAAGCCTTACGAACTCATCCAAAAAGGACTGGTGTACGTACCCCAGAAAAACAACACCTTCGACCAATTAACCGTCGGTGAAAATCTGGAAGTCGCCGTCACCCATTTACGCGATAAAACCGAGTTGAAAAAACGGCAAAATTGCGTATTTGAAAAACTGCCGCAACTGGCGGCACTGAAAAGTCGAACCCCTTTTCACCTGAGCGGCGGCGAAAAGCAGCAATTGGCTTTGGGCATGGCACTAATGCAGCAACCGCTTATGATCATGCTGGATGAACCCGGTGCAGGGCTTGCACCCAATACTTGGCAGCAAAACCTGGAAATCATTAAAATGCTCAATCAACAAGGCATTACTTTTCTGATAGTCGAGCATAGAGTGAAAGAAACGGTCGGCAATGCACACGCTGTTTTGCTGATGAAATTGGGTAAAATCGTAACCGCAACACAAGGCTAACTGATGCTCACGCTTGCCAATATTATTGCTGCAATCCAATCCAAACCAGCCACGTCAGAATTACCAATCATGCTGATGAAGAAAGAGACGCAAGCGGATAATTTAACTTTTGATGAAATATACTTTTCGATTTACGCGACTTTTTTGTAGTAGTTCGTAGAGCAGTTTCCTACCGTTTAAAACATCGTCAAGCTATAATACAGTTAACGCAATAGTGCAGAAATTTTGCGGACGGGTTTGCAAAACCCGTCCGGCTCAGGGGGCTAAAATGATTACAACAACCGCCACTAAAAACAGAAGTTCAACGTTTTTCATTTATCCGTCAGAACCGCTGGAAATTGATTTCGGCAAACTGCTGAAACCGATGAATGACGATGATTTTTTTTATTTTTGTCAGCGACACAGAGATTTGCGCATTGAAATGGACAAGTTTGGAGAAATTACGATTATGTCACCCACAGGAAGCGAAACCGGCGGAATAAATTTTGAGTTAAGCGTAGATTTTGGGATTTGGGCTAGAGCAGATGGTACAGGCAAAGGGTTTGATTCTTCAACAGGTTTTATTTTGCCCAACGGCGCCAAGCGTTCGCCGGACTTGTCGTGGATAAAACTCGAAAAATGGCTCGCTGTTCCCGCCGACTTACGTAAAAAATTTGCGCCGATTTGCCCTGATTTTGTCATAGAAATTCGCTCCGAGTCCGATTCGCTCAAAAATTTGCAAGCCAAAATGGAGGAATATATCGAAAACGGCGCGGCGCTGGGTTGGCTGATTGACGTACAAGACAAAAAAGTCTATGTCTACCAACAAAACACCACAGTTCAGGAATTGGAAAATCCAGGCGAAGTTTCCGGCGAACCGCTGCTCTTGGGTTTTGATTTACAGATGAAAAATTTCTTTGGCTAAAAACCTTGGGGGGTTAGTCGTGTAGGCAAACCGCTTTATCGTTTGCCCACCATTTGCAGATAAAAAGGTGGGCAGAAAAACTTTGCCCACACTACATGGCTATTGCCAAACCTAATCAACTTTTTTGATAGTAGTTAGTAGGGCGGTTTCGCGCCAGCAAACCGCCAAGCTATTTGTAAAGTTCAGATAAGCATTCAGTATCATCGACTTTGATTATGGCGGATTGCCTAACGGCGAATTCGCCTTACAGGTTTGATGAAGAAATTAGGCGCAATGTTGCCAGCAAACTAACCCAGGAGAAAAAATATGCGAAAAACATCTTTTGTTGCATTATTGTTTTTTTTAATTGGAGCTTCACTGGGATATTTTGTTTGTCAAAACAAAATACTTACCCAAATTAATGAGAAATTTTTTCAGCGTGATGAAAGAATCGTAAAAATCGGAGCAATTTTACCTCTCTCTGGCGATGTGGCTTCTTATGGAAATAATACTAAAGAAGGTATTGATTTAGCTGTTGAACAAATAAATTTATCTGGAGGGATTAATGGGAAAAAAATTGAAATTATCTATGAGGATAGTAAAGCAGATGCAAAAACTGGAGCTAGTGGTATGCTAAAATTAATAGATATTGATAAAGTGCAAGCGATAATTGACAATAGCGTGAGTTCAGTCGCTTTAGCTGCTGTTCCCATTGCTGATAAAAATAAAGTTGTATTGCTTTCAACTGGTTCTACAAATCCTAAATTATCCGGTATTAGTCCATATTTTTTTAGGATATGGAATTCAGATGCCTTAGAAGGAAAAGTCTCCGCAAACTTTGTTGTTGACTCACTAAATTATAAAAATATATCAATTGTTTATGTCAATAATGAATATGGAAATGGATTAGCAGAAGTCTTTAAAAAACAGCTATTAAATAAAAGAGGGACTGTCGCTGCATTTGAAACATTTGAACAAAACAATACTGATTTCAAGAATATTATTTCAAAACTTAAGGAAACAAGTTCTGATTGCATTTATTTGATTGCGTATCCAAAAGAAATTGCAGCATTCCTTAAACAAAGGCAAGAACTTAATTTAAAAAAACAGATAGTAGGGACTGTAACAATGGAAGATAAACAAATAATTGAAATTGCTGGAAATGCGGCAAATGGAGTAATTTATCCTTTTCCTGTTAACCCAAGTGAATCAGATCCTACAGTTTCTAACTTTCAAAATACATTTTTCAAAAAATACAATAAAAAGCCAAGCATAACATCTGACGTTGGCTATGATGCAGTTTATCTTTTATCTATGGCAATATCTAATTTTAATGAATCCGGTGATGGAATTCGACAAGGGTTAAAGGCTATAAAAGGATTTCATGGTGCATCTGGAGTTATTGAGTTTGATGATTTTGGAGATGTTAGTAAGTCCATGAAAATGAAGATAATTAAAGATAATGATTTTGTTTTATTTACTAAATAAACATGAAAAGAGTAAAAATCCTGATCCCAGTTATAAGTGCTTTCATATTATCTTGCATATGCTTTTTTATTTTTTATTTAATAAATAACACGTACATTCAGGAAAATTTAAGTAATGCTTTATATCTCGGTTTCATTGCTTTTGTTTTAGTTGCCATTTTTTTTAATCTACAACTAATTAGAGACCTTCCGCATAGTCAAAGATTTGTAAATTTTTATTTTCCCTTAGTTGCTACAGGGACTCTTGCAGCAATTATTTTACATATTTTAAAAGGGTATATTGACAATAGTAGAGAAGAGCTATTTTTAACACTCGTTTTTGTTTTATTGGGTGGTGTAATAATTTATTTTTTACAAGAAAGATTTTATAGCTATGCTTTTACTCCTGCTTTGTCTACTTTTATTAAAGTTTCAAGCCAAAAACATCCAGTTACGCAAAAATTTGCAGCAGAGTTGTTAATGAGGTTTTTGGATGGATATGATATAGAAAATTTAAAGGCAATATTTACTAACACCACAAGCACAGCTAATAATGTTAATAATATCGGGGAATTGATAATTAAATTAGAAACTGCTTCAAAAAGAAGTGGAGGAATATTTATGAATGAAGCTGATTATTCGTTTTTACTTACTCTGTCACTAGAATTTAATCCTCAGATAATTAATGCCATGTGGGATACTGAAATGATCCCAATAGATGGAGAAATTAAAGATAAATATATTCGCTATTTTAACGAATTGTTAATGGCTTATAAAAAAACAAGTGTTAAGACATATTGTCACAGAATATTTATTTTCAAAGACATTGCAGAATATGAAGCATGTAAAGTAAATCCCAATTGGGATACATTAAAAAAATTGCACAAAGACTGGGGGTTTACTGAAATATATTATTGCTGCAAAAAGCAATTTAATGACATTAAAAAAAATAATATCCCTGACACTGTGAGTCATTTATTAGATGATTTTGTTATCTACAGCATTTCGGATGGATTTAAATGGGTGATATGCAGAGATAAGGATAAAAAAGTATATTTAATTCACAACAATAATACAATATTTAAAGAAACGAATACATTTTATGAATTACTTATTCAAAGTTGTAAAGAACATTCCCGAACGATTCCACTTCCTTAATCCACTTCACTAATCAATATGGGACAGTTAATAATTAAATTCAAAACTATAAAGAAACAAAAACCTTCACTAGAGATTATTCCAGAGTTAAAGAAAACCCTTAAGCCGAAAAATAAAAATGTCGAAAAAAGTCATTTCAGAGTTAGAACGACTGTCTAAGTTAATTCATAAAGCAGTTCTTCTTACTATTAGGAAGCCTCTGATTGCTGATGCCAATCTGAAAGAGAGGATAAGTTATTCAATTGACGATATTGGTTTAAAATTACGACCTTATTTAGCAATTAAAGGCGCTCAATTAGGTGGTTTGAAAGAATCAAAAATTATTACTACAGCAACTGCAATTGAATTTTTACAGCTCTCAACTTTAGTAATTGACGATATTCTTGACGAATCTTTAAGACGAAATAATAAACAAAGTTGCTTTAAGAAATTCGGAGATAAGGAGTCTATTTTAATAGGTGATTATTTAAGAAATATTTCTTATGACTTAATTTTTTCACAGAAAAAATCATTTTCAGAAAAAAAAATGTTTTCAACAATTACTTATCTTGAGGAGGCTTATCAATCAATAACTATTGGACAATTTAATGATTTACAATCTTCTCATTTGCCAATCATGTCTGAACAAAAATATTTTAAATTAATTGAATTAACAACAGGTATTTTTATTCGTAATTCACTTTTAATTGGCGCTTCATTATCAGATTTACCACCTGAACAAATTCTTCAACTAAAAAAATATGGCCATTATTTGGGTATTGCCTATCAACTTAGAGATGACATTCTTGATATTATTGGCGAAGAGAAATTTACCGGGAAAGAGCCTTTAATTGATATCAAAAATAAAAGGTATAGGTTGCCTGTTATTTACTTATTGACAAAGGGAAATGAAAATCATAAAAAACATTTTCAAAAAATTGCAAAAAAGAAAACAATAACACACAAAGATGAAGATAATCTAGCTTTAATTCTAAACGAATCATACGCAATTAAGTATTCAGTTAATAAGGCAAAACTTCTTTGTGAAAAAGCAAAAAAAGGCATTACCACTTTTCCTGAAAGTGAAATAAAGCAAGAATTGATTGAATTAGCTGATATTATTTCGAGTTTTGAAAATTAATGTTTTATTTGATTCACTATAATGAATACCCAGTTGCTATTTAATTCTATAGGTAGCTTATCTGTTTTTCTGATTGTTGGATTGGGTTTCAGCATTTCTTTTTCAACAATAAAATTCTTCAACCTCTCCCAAGCCGTAATAATCACTTTCGCCGCCTACTTCACCTACCTCTTTTCCATTAAACTGAATTTACCATTATTCTTCGCTATCCCGCTGTCAATTCTTTGCTCAACAGCCATCAGCGTCATCAGTGAAATCGGTATCTTCCGCGCCATGCGGTACGCTAACCAGGAATCGGCACAAAACGGCGGTGCATTTAAAATGCTGATAGCCTCCATCGGTCTTTACAACATCCTGCAAAACCTGATCTCGCTTTGCTTCGGCGATGACACCAAAAGCATCCGCACCGGCGAAGTTAAAGTCGGGCATGAGCTACTAGGCGCTTACATTACCGATATTCAAATCATCATCATTGCCGTAAGCTCTGTTTTGTTTGTGGCGGTGTTGCTGTTGCTGCATAAAACCCGGCTGGGCAAGCAAATCCGCGCGGTCAGCAACAATCCTGAGTTGTGCAATATCTATGGCATCGACAGCGATAAGGTTATCCTGTGGGCAACGGTTGTCAGTTCTGCATTAGCTGCGATTGCCGGTATCCTTATCGCTCTGGACGTGGATATGACGCCGACTTTCGGCTTCAATTATTTTCTTTACGGCGTCGTGGCGATGATTATCGGCGGCGTCGGCAGTTACCGGGGCTTGATTTTCGGTTCGTTGTTATTGGCTTCTGCCCAGCATATGGCCGCTTATTACATCGACACCAAATGGATGGATGCGGTGGCGTATATGATCCTTATCCTGTTTTTAATCTGGAAACCGTTGGGGTTCTCCGGGCAACGGCTTAAGAAAATAGACATTTAGTTATTTTTAATTTGGGGGGTTAGCATGTTTGCAACGATTAAAGGCTATTACGAAGAAGGGCAAATATTCCTGGAAGAGGAAGCTCCAGTAGAATCAAAAACCGAGGTGATCATTACTTTTCTTACCGAGGGTTCCAAAAATACGGGTATTCAAAAGCGTGTACCCGGTGGTTTAAAAGGCAAAGTGGCTATTCCGGATGATTTCAACGAGCCTCTCGATGATTTAAAAGACTACATGTGATGATGAGTAAAAATTACCTTCTGGATACGCACTGTTTGATTTGGTTTCAGGAAGATAATCCCAAGATTCCGTCCAGACTTATGGCTGAACTTCAAGAACCTGCAAACACAGTGTTTTTTAGTCAAGTCAGTTTATTCGAGATAGCGATAAAACAAAAAATTGGCAAACTACCTGAGTTTACCGCTGATTTAAACGAAGTTTATCAGCAGGCTATTAATGACAGTTTTAGTTACCTGCCTATAAAAAATCAGCACCTGTTTAGCTATCACAAAATTCCATTACTGGAAACACATCGAGACCCGTTTGACCGGCTGTTGCTGGCAACAGCCTATGAAGAAAATGCCATCATGCTCTCGGCTGACACTAATTTCAGCTTATATGCCGGGCTTATTCAGGTATTCTGGTAACCAAAGCGATGGAATATCTATTACACCTCGCCATTTTCATTTGTTTCTATACCTTGCTTGCGCAGAGTTTAAATCTTGCTGCCGGAGTTACCGGTTTAATTTCTTTGGCCCATGCCGGATTCTATGGCATAGGCGCTTATACGACCGCATTGCTGGCCTTGCATTTCGGCTTTTCTTTCTGGCTGAATCTGCCCATTGCTCTGTTAATCAGCGGAACCCTTGCCTTATTGATTTCTCTGGTGGCTTTGCGCACCGTTGAAGATTATTTCATTATTTGCACCCTGGGCATACAAGTCATCATCTTTTCGGTGATGAATAACTGGATGGATTTAACCAGAGGGCCGTTAGCAAATAGCCTCGATGTAACGCAGTGGAATCGAGAAGTGTCGGAGCTGCTAAACTCTGGATGTGGATATGACGTCGACCGTAGAGTTCAATTATTTTCTTTACGGCGTGGTGGCGATGATTATCGGCGGTGTCGGCAGTTACCGTGGCTTGGTGTTCGGCTCTTTGTTATTGGCTTCCACCCAGCATCTGGCTGCTTTCTATATCGACACGAAATGGATGGATGCGGTGGCGTATATGATCCTTATCCTGTTTTTAATCTGGAAACCGTTGGGGTTTTCCGGGCTGGGGCTTAAGAAAGCAGACGTTTAGAAATGGACGTTTTATAACTTGAACGTTATTGGATTAACGAACGCACGGCGGGTAGAATGTACGACGGAACCTGCCACCTATTTTGTTGTATTAATAAAACAGAGGTAACCCAAGGTGAACATTGCAGTTCCGTAGGTCGAGTTAGCGATAGCTTTAGCCTACATTTTGCGCGAATGTGTCGGGTTAAGGCTATCGCCTAACCTGACCTACATGCTTTTATGTTTTTCGTGGACAAGTTCGGGATTGCATCTAAACTCATTCCACTATCTCTACAGGCGGAGAAAGCTTTAGAGGTTCCACATTGAGCTTAACGCCAAGCGCCTTGCAAACTTTAGCAATGGTATCGAAGCGGGGATGCGCATTGGGTCGTAGCGCCTTATAAAGCGCTTCGCGGGTGAGTCCTGCTGAATGGGCTATCTCCGACATGCCGCGAGCGCGGGCAATGTCGCCTAATGCCGTAGCCAATAGCGCAGAATCGCCGTCATCGATGATAGTCGTCAAATACTCGGCAATCGCTGCTTCGCTATCCAGATAGTGTGAAGCATCGAACTCAGGCAGGCTGGCAATATTAATTTTATGGGTCATGGTTTAATCCTCCAAAGAATCAGCTAACTGTTTGGCCTCAGCAATATCGGCGGTCTGAGTTGATTTGTCGCCGCCGCCTAACATGATAATGATCACTGTGCCTCGCTGCACATAATACATACGCCAGCCAGGGCCAAAATGTTCGCGCATTTCAAATATTCCCTCGCCTACCAGCTTGATGTCGCCCATATTGCCAAGCTGGGCTTTTCTCAGTCTAGCCACTAACCGGCGCTTGGTCATGCCATCGCGTAGACCGGAAAGCCAAGCATCAAACTTTGGTAGAGTGCGTATCGTAATCATGGTTTATTGTATTCGTTCGATTACAGAACGTCAATGTAGACAAAGCAAGTAGCCTCGATGTAACGCAGTGGAATCGAGAAGTGTCGGAGCTGCTAAACTCTGGATGTGGATATGACGTCGACCGTAGGCTTCAATTATTTTCTTTGCGGCGTGGTGGCGATGATCATCGGCGGCGTCGGCAGTTACCGGTGCTTGGTTTTCGGCGCTTTGTTATTGGCCACCGCACAGCATCAGGCGGCATATTATATCGCCACGAAATGGATGGATGCGGTGGCATATATGATCCTTATCCTGTTTTTAATCTGAAAGCCGTTAGGATTTTCCGGTCTGTGGCTTATGAAGGTAGACGTTTAGGAATAGTAATTTTATAACTTGAACGTTATTGGATTAACGAACGCACGGCGGGTAGAATATACGGCGGAACGTGCTACCTATTTTGTCGCATCAATAAAACAGAGGTAACCCAAGGTGAACATTGCAGAAAGAATTTATGAAACCGTCAAAACGCTACCCGAACAAACGGCTTGCGAGATGTTGCACTTTGCTGAAAGCTTAAAAGCCAAACAAGTCGAAGAAGAGCGTATACGCCGTGAAAATGCGCTGGCCACGTTGACAAAATATCGCGTTCGTTTCAAAGCCGATAAATTTGTACGCGAAGACTGTTATGATCGCTAGAGTGTTTGCAGACACCAACTTGTTTATTTACGCTGAGTCGCAAGATCCGGATAAAGCTGCACGAGCCATTGAAATTATTCAAAATTCGCAGGTAATCAGTACGCAAGTTATCAATGAAACGGTTAGTGTATTGATCAGAAAACATAAATTTTTATTGTCGGAAGCCCATGAAATCAAAGAAAGCTTGCTGGATTTATGTGAAGTTGTCGCCGTAGACACCTCTACGCTACGCAAAGCCATAGATTTGGCAAAACGCTATTCGTTGTCGCATTGGGATAGTCTGATTGTTGCCGCCGCATTATTGGCTAATTGTGAAAAACTTTATTCGGAAGATATGCAGCATGGACAAGTGTTCGATGATCAGTTGACTGTGGTTAATCCCTTTTCAGGAATCGCTGATTAATGAGCATACAGCTGACAATACGCCGGGCTGATTGAGGTTTTCCGGCAGCCCGATATGGAATATCTTTTACATCTCGCCATTTTCATTTGTTTCTACACCTTGCTTGCGCAAAGTTTAAATCTTGCCGCCGGAAAAACCGGTTTGATTTCCCTGGCACACGCAGGCTTCTATGGCATAGGCGCTTATACGACCGCATTGCTGGCCTTGCATTTCGGTTTTTCTTTTTGGTTGAATTTGCCCATTGCTCTATTAATCAGCGGAGCCATTGCCTTCCTGATTTCTCTGGTTGCTTTGAGAACGGTTGAAGATTATTTCATTATTTGCACCTTGGGCATACAGGTCATCATCTTTTCGGTGATGAATAACTGGATGGATTTAACCAGAGGGCCGTTAGGGATTCCGGGCATTCCCGCCATACAGCTATTCGGATTCGGCATTGACAGCAAAATTTCATTTTTGTTACTGTCCGTTTGTTTTACGGCACTCGTTTGGTGGTTGCTAAAAAACCTTTTCAACTCGGGTTTCGGTAAAACCTTGGTTGCCATCAGCGAAGATGAAATTTATGCGCAAAGCATAGGCAAGAATGTGACTTTATCCAAAACCATCGCCTTTACACTCAGCGCTATGTTTGCCACGATTCCGGGAACGTTGTACGCCCATTATATTTCCTACATAGACCCGACCAGCTTCACGGTGAGTGAATCCATTTTTATACTATCGATCGTTATTATCGGCGGCATGGGCAATCTGACCGGAAGTTTTTTGGCTGCCGCATTTATGGTATTACTTCCCGAGTTACTGCGCTTTGTTGGAATGCCTGACAGCATTGCTGCAAATATGCGGCAAATTATTTACGGTATTATTTTGGTTGTTGTAATGATGACGGGGAAGAATGGTTTGAAAGAGCTTGTTGGCTCAAAAAATAATACAGTAGGTAAGAAGTCAGCCTGACTAATAATAGAAATTCCAAGTCCCTACAAAAAATTACCAAGATTGCACTTAACTTGATGGCTCAATAAAACCATTTCACTATTTGTTGGTTTTATAGGTTACACTCGGTCAACTTGAGCTAATATTTATTCTAAATACAAACTTGATTGTCTGCTGAGGGTATGTGGATGTCCATCACTGACAGTCTCTGAATGACCGTTTTTCAAAGTTAACCAGCCGTTAGGCATCACCTAAAAGCAGTTGCGAAATAACTTAAAATACTCGATACTTTGGGTTAACACGACCGTCCTTTGATTTTCTGTTGTGTCAGCGTTTAAAAATAACAAACGGGTCGATTTTTCAACGAGTGGAGATTATTAAAAATGAAGAAAATGATTGTCTTAGGATTGGCTGTTGCGGCCTTAAATTCACTGAACGTATCTGCTGCAACTGACAGTAAATACCCGGCCGCAGATTTTGAGCCCAGTGTCATTTATACTGCTAAAGAGGTGGTTGGTGACCCGGTTCAAAATGAAGTTGACCCCAAATACCCCGCAGCAAACTTTACGCCTGTCGTTGTCTTTGTTGATGCTGCATTAGCTGATCAAACTCAAGCTCAAGATGAAGCCGATCCCAAGTATCCGGCGGCTTACTTTAAACCCAGAGTTATTTATCCCTGATTTATAGCCGGTTGACGTTTTTACAGATTAACCCGTTCAAAACCGTCACAAATCAGCGGTTGCGGGGTAAGATTCTATCCTGGCTATTTCAAGACAAAATGCCCCAGGTTGTTTATCAGCCAATAAAAAGCCAAGTTGTTTTATGTGTTCTGGACGTAATGCCGGTGCGTCCGGAACAGGCCTGCCTCTAAAGCTTGCGCAAAAACCGGCAAAGGGCAGGGTGATGGTCTGCCATTGCAACGCATCGGTTGTAAACAGGGAGCGGTAAGTGATGCCATCAAACTGGTCATCAGTTTTTACCCGAAATTGATAAGTTCGACCATCGCCTTTGACGTTTAGTATGACGCCCATAGAACCCTTAAGATTGTAATCATCGGCACGCCTGCGTATTGAGGCAAAACCGCCGTTATTTTCCAGTGACAATTGCCCGCTAAATAATCCGGTAGCCAAGGGTGATGGTTTAATGCCACTTTGCGAAATACCACCCATCACCCCATCATTGATGGCAAGCCAGCGTAAAGTTTCATCGGCATCGGTAAAATTAATCAACATATCATCCTGTGAAGACTCTAATGGTCATAACAGTCTTCGCGTTTAAATTTTTCGGCTTTAAAGCGACCACGGTATTTGTCTAATTTAGCCAGCGCCAGTGCTTTGCAATTTAATTTGTTTGGCTTTTAATTTTTCTACGAAACTTAAGGCTTCACAAGCACTTTGCTCGGGTAATGTTTTCACGGTTTCATAAATGCGGTCTGCGGTGTTCATGGGGTTAATCTCTCCAAATAGGTAGCAATTAGCTGGTTCGTTTAGGGTGTTAAAGTTATATACAGCTTACTCTACCTGGCTTAAACACCCGGATGGCTCCCTAATTTTTACTCGTCAACTCATCGTCTCACTTAATTCTGAATGGATGTATCAGAAAAAACAGCTGGAGTTTCTATAATTTGGGATGACTCTTTTTTTGCCAATTCTTTTTTTTGATTCGACAAATAAGTACCGCCAAGAATCACCGCCATGATTAACAGATAAGTAACAGAAGCAACGCGCCTAGGCTTTTTGCTATTCTCGTAATTGTTCATAATAAAATTCTGCGTTATTTGATTTAGAAAGGTTAAATTCACCTGAGAGTTATTTTGTAAATAATTTTCATAGAGATAAGCAATTTAATAATATTTTAAATGTAAAGAAAACCCTCTTATTCCTAATAAATATCATTACAAATCACCTTACTTTGAAAGGCATATCACAATTCAACGACTCATTGAATCGAAACCAGGAATCAGTCATTATTGTTCCGACGGGGTTGAAGATAGCTATGAATTTTTTTTCGCAAAAACCTGATATATTTTTCCCCGTCATTAAATAATCAATAAAAAACCAGATCTCATAATTTATTAAGGTCTGCAAATTATACAGTCCATTTAGGAATATGGTGAGTACATCTCTTGTCTCGCTTATATTCCTTGGATCTGCCGCTACAATTTTACTGAATAGCACTTCGATTCCACTAAAAAACAAATTCTTCTGATTCAGTTCCCCCCCCCTTTGTGTAATGGAATCGTCAAACGCGAAGAAAGCAGCAGTTGCAGCTCATTCATTCTACTTTGCGTTGGGTTTGTATTTGATTCAGATGCATAAACGCCTTTGCTGCTTTTCTATAGATTTTCAGATAAATAATTTCGATGCTAACGGATACCATTCCTTTGAGGGATGTTATCCGTGTGAGTTAAATTGTCGTGTAACGGAGCCAAAGACAAAAACTTTTGGTCAGTTCGCGTCAGTAGTGATATTAGGCTAATCGTCCACAAAACCAGCGAAAATCTGCTACTCTGTTGGCCATCATGACGATGCGTATAACCGGGCTGTAAAATATTCCTCGCATCCCAATCTGGAATCCACGCTTTGTCTTCCTTTTGGAGAGGGAGGTAGGGTTTGTATAGATATCTTTGCACGTTAAGCGGTTAGCCTATATTATACTGCTTTTGTTTAAGGAGTAAAATTACCTCAGATTTAAACTGCAAGCTGTATTATCTGCTACATTAGACATAGATCAACCACGCGTTTAATGCCGTTATTATCTTCCACGAACTGGAATAAAGATGAATAAGTATTTTAAACTACCTACTGTAAAAACCGGATGGCTATTGTCCTCGTTTACAATTGCCATGCTTTTGTCCGGCTGTGCAAGTCTTGGTAAAGGCGCTGCGGAAGCAGTTCTGGAAAAATCCGAAAATGAGGATACCCGGCTATGCCAAGTGTGGGGCGAACCGTTTACCGGAATTGAAGCTGATTTGCTCAAGAATAAGGAAACCAAGGTGCTGTTTGTTCATGGCGTAGGCGATCATATACCCGGATATACTACTCAATTTTTGGAGAAACTGGCCAAGGAATTAAACCTTAACGTGCGTTCTGAAGGCCAGAAAAATATTGAACTGAATACGCCCGTGTTTCCAGACAGGAATCTGGGTAATTTGCGGGTGACTCATCTACTCAATGAGCAAAATGGTAAGGAGCTTACTTTTTACGAGTTGACCTGGTCGGCAATAACCCTGCAAGAAAAAGCGCTGTTGGACTTCGATACATCAGGGGAGTATGATTTTCGCAGAGCCAAGATAAATGGCATGTTGAAGAAGTTTAGCAATGATACCGCCCCGGATCCCATTATTTATCTGGGACAAAGCAGAGTACCGATTTTGGCAGCCTATGCGCAGTCGTTCTGTTGGATGGCTACACGCAATTGGAAAGATCTTCCGGATAGTGGTCAACATGTCTGTATGGGCTTGGATGATTCCAGTGCCGACCGCATTGCGAAGGATAATTATGTCATTATTTCTCACAGTTTGGGTAGCCGTATTGTGATTGATGGTACGCAACGTATTGCTTCCTTGCTGGCAGCGCCAGAAAAACATTTATCTTCAAATCAACAAGCAAAAATGGCACTTTCTCCAAAAGCGATTAGGGCTCTGCAAAACAAGCGTTTACCGCTGTTTATGCTGTCCAATCAGCTGCCCATGTTGCAATTGGGCAGGGAGCTTCCTGAAGTGGCGGGGCAGGAGGCAAGTTACTGTGACCCTAAAGGCGCTAATTATAATAAGCGTATGTTCAGTGAAACCGAGATTATTGCTTTTAGTGATCCCAATGATCTGTTAAGTTATGGAATACCGCCCGGATTTGCTGGTAAATATATTGACTCTCGCCTCTGTGCCAAGATCACCAATGTCAATATCAATATAGCCAAAGTTATGGACGCCTTCGGTATGGCTGATCTTGCTAACCCCATGCAAGCGCATGTGGGTTATGATACAGATGATCGTGTTATTGCTTTGATCGCCAAAGGTATTGGTAATGCGGGCACGTCACCGCTGGTTAAAAAACGCTGTGAGTTTGTAAAAGAAGTTAAGTGAAGGTTAATATTTAAGCAGGGTTGAACTCTTAAATTTTATTGATCCCATGCTCCGGCCAAGCTTGGATTCCGATACATATCTCTCCGGGACAGATTGGTTTTAATCCTAAGGGACGTTTGGGGCAAGATAGCCTGATGTAATCTGTTAGAGCGCATAGAGAATCCGTAATGACCGGTTTTGAGGTAATTCTGTATAAATGCCGAATCGTTGCAACGATGCTTAATAAATACAAAAAGGGAGAACCAATGAAAACCACTAACACAAAACCTAATTGTAGTCCCCTCCGCTTGCGTGTTAATTTTTACAACAACCGGCGGCATTGGCAAGTTGTCGTTTTTTGATTATTGGTATCAAAATAGCCATGAATTATTTATCTGACAGAAAGCCCTATGACTTTTCTTTGGTGCTGGGCGGACCTCTTTATCAGTTACTTATCCGCGCACGGATCAATACCGATACACTGGGTTTAATCAAGCGCCGGGTACTGGTTATTTCCCTGTTTACCTGGTTACCGTTGCTACTGCTTTCGGTGTTAGCCGGTCAGTCAATAGACGGTGCTATTAAAGTTCCTTTTTTTTATGACATCGATGTTCATGTTCGCTTTCTGGTCGCCTTGCCCTTGCTGTTGGTGGCAGAGCTCGTGGTTCACCAGCGAATCAGGCTGATCGTTCTTCAGTTTATTGAGCGAGGAATCGTTCCAGAGCAAGCCCGACCGCAGTTTGAAACCTTTATTGGTTCTGCGATGCGCCTGCGTAATTCAATGATAATCGAGATTTTACTAATTATTTTGGTGTTGACGGCGGGACATTTTTTATGGTCTAGTCAGCTGGTCTTGGAAACGGCCACTTGGTATGCGACTTTGGTGGAGGGGCAGCACCTGTTTACCCCGGCCGGGTATTGGTACGCTTATATTAGTATCCCGATTTTTCAGTTTCTGCTGTTGCGCTGGTATTTCCGTATTATTATCTGGGTGCGGTTTCTGTGGCAGGTATCCCGCATGGATTTGCATCTTGTGCCGACTCATCCCGACAGCGCAGCGGGACTTGGCTTTCTTGGGGGATGCGCGGCTGCATTTATGCCGTTGCTGCTGGCTCAAGGCGCTTTACTTGCCGGTCAGATCGCCAACCACATTTTCTATGAAGGCGATAAATTACTGGATTTTAAACCGGAGATTATTGCTGTCGTGGTTTTTTTGTTGTTGCTTGTACTTGGGCCTTTGTGCGTTTTTTCACCTCGACTGGCACACGCTAAACGGCAGGGTTTACTCGAATATGGTGCGCTGGCGAGTCGCTATGTTGACGGGTTTGACCAAAAATGGCTGCACGGCGGTGCATCCCTGGATGAACAATTTATCGGTACCGGGGATATTCAATCCTTGAACGACTTGGCGGGCAGCTTTGACGTAGTTAAAAGTATGCGACCCTTTCCGTTCGACAAGACAGTGCTGCTGCAAACCGCTGTCGCGGGACTGGCACCGCTTCTGCCACTGACCTTAACAATGATTTCCCTGGAAGATATGGTTAAACGCTTGCTTGGGATTTTGTTGTGATGCGGTAAAAGAATTATAGGGAATTATAGGGAATTGTAGGGAATTATAGAAAGGTTAACTCACTGAATAGTAATCTGTAATCTAAAGCGAGGAGAAATAAAAATGAAAAAAAATGCTCCTAAAAAACACGGTGATAAATACAGCGCCCCCATCAAGTTAGCCGAACCGATCACGGTAGACCGGCGCTCGCGGGCAGATCGCAGGGACGAAGGCAAGGCGATGCGCCTTGCGGTGCCGTTGGCGAGCCACGCGCAGTGGCAGGCCCCGGCCCATCGCCGCGATCCCATTGATCAGCTGATCGAATCCGGCGTCGGCAGGGTGCCTGAGCTGTTGCCGATACGTTACGGTCGGATGATGCAGTCGCCGTTCGCTTTTTACCGGGGATCGGCGGCTATTAACGCAGCCGATCTCGCGGGTTTGCCGTCCACCGGTATTCGCGTGCAAGCCTGTGGCGATTGTCATTTGCTCAATTTCGGCTGTTTTGGCACCCCGGAACGGCGGCTGATATTCGCTATTAACGACTTCGATGAAACGCTGCCTGCGCCCTGGGAGTTTGATATCAAGCGCCTTGCCGCCAGTTTTGTGGTCGCAGGACGGCACAACGGTTTCAATGCCGGTGAAGCACGCGAGGCGGCACAGGCTTGCGTGCGTAGTTACCGGCAGCGTATGCGGGAATTTGCCAAGATGGCGGTGCTCGATGTGTGGTACTTCAGCATCGACGCCGAGGCGCTGCTGGAAAATCTCGAGGATGAAACGGCCATTCAGCGTGCCAGAAAGCGTGCCGCCAAGGCTCGTGACCGCGATGTGCTGGATGAGGATTTTCCTGAGCTGGTCACCTTTGAGGGCGGCAAGCATCGCATTCGCGACAATCCGCCGCTGATCTTCCATATGCAGGGCGAGGAAGAGTCGGTAATTAAAGCACGCGTGCTTAAGGCGTTCGAGAGTTACCGGGCTAGTCTGGCGGAGGACCGGCGGTTATTGCTTGATCGCTATGAATTTAAAGACTTCGCCGTGAAAGTGGTCGGGGTCGGCAGTGTCGGCACCCGTTGCTCCATAATGCTGTTGATGGGTGGGGCAGACGATCCGTTGTTCCTGCAAGTCAAGCAAGCGCAGGCTTCGGTGCTGGAGCCGTATGCCGGAGCCAGCATCTACCCGAACCACGGGCAGCGCGTGGCGATGGGACAACGGCTGATGCAGTCGGCAACTGACATTTTTCTGGGCTGGACAGAGACTGAGTTAGGAAACCACTTCTATATCCGGCAAATGCGCGACATGAAAATCAAACCGTTGGTCGAACTGTTCGGTCCAGCCCTGATGAATCAATATGCCGAAGCTTGTGGCTGGGCGCTGGCGCGTGCCCATGCCCGTTCCGGTGATGCCGCGAAAATCGCAGGCTACTTGGGCAAGAAAGAAGATTTCGATGTGGCGCTGGCGGATTTTTCTGAAAGCTATGCCGACCAGAACGAAAAGGATTATCAAGCCTTGGTCCAGGCGGTACGGGAGGGGCGCTTGGAAGTTTATCTGGAGCGTTGAAGGCTATGAAGCAGTAGAGCCGGTAACCGGGAATTTGGAGGACAAGAATATGAACTGGAGTAACAGGCAGTTGAAACGATTACTGAAGAGCAAGGGCACGTTTTTTGGATTTAGCAGGATCGTTCGTTCATGTCTGTTTGTCAGTATCGCGCTCAGCCTGTCGGGATGTATGAGTTTTGGCCCGCCAAGCGTGGATCGTGATCGCTTTGATTATATCAATGCAGTCGCAAATTCCTGGAAACAACAAACTTTGCTTAATATTGTCAAGCTGCGTTACGCCGATACGCCGGTGTTCCTGGATGTAGGGCAAATCATCAGCGGCTACCAGTTACAGGGAAGCGTAGGAATAACGGGAACACTCAGTAGTACAAGCGTCTATGGTGATTTATTGAATCTGGGATCCACGGGAACCTTTACCGATAAACCCACCATCACCTACACGCCGCTAACGGGAGCTCATTTTATTCAGGTCATGATCACGCCGATTCCCCCGCCGGCTTTGCTTATGCGTGCTGTAGAAGGCTGGCCCATTGACCTGCTCCTACAAATGGGGGCGCAATCCATCAACGGACTCTCGAATCGTAAAGGCGGGGTACGAGGCCATGCGGCCGATCCTGATTTTTTCAGGCTCTTGGATGCGCTTAGACGTCTTCAGGCCGCCGGTGTGATTGATTTTCGGGTGGACGTGTCAAAAGAGACCCGGCAGGAGGGCACGATATTCATTATCAGTGAAAAGAATCTCTCTTCCGAAGTTCAGGCCGATAGGGCACTGGTTAGGAAGCTGTTGGGATTGCGGCCTGATCTTAAGGAAATCAAGATCGTTTACGGTACGGTGTCCGGAAAAGATGACGTGATTGCGATGCAGACGCGCTCCGGATTTCAATTATTGACGCAACTGGGTTCATACATCGAAGTACCGCCTGAGCATATTGCCGAAGGACGGACTTATCCGCAAATTCAAACTTCAGGCGATGCTTTGTCGTTGCCACCTTTGATAAAGATTCATGCGGAAAAGTCGTTGCCGGCAGATGCTTTTGCTGCTATCAAATATCGAGATTACTGGTATTGGATTGACGACCGTGACTACCGATCCAAGGGTATTTTTACTTTTCTTTTGATTATTATGACTCTGGCGGATACGGGAGAGAAAACTCCCGCGCCGATTGTTACCATTCAGGGGAATTGAATAACTGACACGATCTAGTTAGCAACATAAAAGACAAAGTGTCAGCGTCGCCAAAATGCAATACAAGGAATTGCCATGACTAAGCATTCCCACGATTTCCAGGTTCTTAACGCAGGTTGAAAACGGAAAGCACCACGATGTATTTGATAAATAATTAAAATAAAAAGGGGTAAAATATGTTAAATAATAAATGGTTAGGTCTTGTAATGGTAAGTTTTCTGGCGGTCGCCGGCTGTCAATCAACGGGCGGTCAGTTGGCAGATTCCTCGGTGGATATTACGCGTGATTCTAACGCCGCACTACAGAGTCTTTATGCAAATAATCCGGAGGCCAGGCTTTTGTCGAAGCGAGCCAAAGGTATATTGGTATTCCCGAATATTGTAAAAGCAGGCTTTATGATTGGTGCGCAATATGGCACGGGTGGTGCTTTGTTTAAGAATGGAAGAACATCCGGTTATTACAATATAATCGCTGGATCGTATGGCTTGCAAGCGGGTGTGCAATCTTTTGGTTATGCGTTGTTTTTTATGGACAATGCCTCGTTGAGTTATCTTAATCGCAGCGAAGGGTGGGAAGTGGGTGTCGGTCCGAGTGTCGTCGTCGTTGACAAGGGCGTAGCTAAGTCACTCACTACTACGACAGCAAAAGACGGCGTGTATGCGTTTATTTTTGATCAGAAAGGTTTGATGGCGGGCTTGGGGTTGCAAGGCTCAAAAATTAGCCGTATTAATCCGGATTAATAAATTTGGCATCATTCATTCCTCGGTTTACACTTTTTGCAAATATCCGACGCGTAGGTCGGGTTAGCGACAGCGTAACCCGACAAATCGTACTATCTGTGTCGGGCTCCGGCTAGCGCCTAACCCGACAAAGATTATTTACATTTTTGTGTGATAAAAAAAGTATCAACTACTTTTGGGTTTCTATGAAGGATGCCAAAAATTTTTTAGCGATCTTTTATGCGGTCACGAATTATGTTTTTTCAAAAATTGCAGACGAACAATAAAACGATTGTCCTTTAAATTTGTGCAGTTATTGGAGACAAACACTATGAACCAGCAGTCGACAGCTTCAGCGGCAATCCAGTCCGGCACTACAGCACTTCGCTTCGATGTGGTCGCCGGTCTTACCGCCGCAGCGGTAGTTTTGCCCAAGGCAATGGCTTATGCAACGGTCGCCGGTTTGCCCGTTGCAGTCGGTCTTTATACCGCCTTTATCCCGATGATTATCTACGCACTGCTTGGCTCATCGAGAGTACTCAGTGTTAGTTCCACGACTACTCTGGGTATCCTGGCCGGAACGCAACTGGCGCTGGCGGTGCCGGATGGAGACCCGGCGAAACTGATCACTGCTGTTGCAACCTTGACCGCCTTGGTGGGTGTGTTGCTGATACTGGCGTCGTTACTGCGTCTGGGGTTTGTTGCCAACTTCATTTCCGCGCCTGTCTTAACCGGCTTCAAGACGGGGATCGCCTTGGTAATCGTGCTGGACCAGTTGCCGAAACTGCTGGGTTTTCACATTACCAAGCAAGGTTTTATCCGCGATTTGTTCAGCATTATCCATCATCTGCCCCAGACCTCGCTAATCACCTTGGCGGTGGCCGTTGTGGTCTTGCTGGTGTTGATCGTCATGGAACGTCTGTGGCCGCATTCTCCGGCACCTCTGGTCGCCGTTGGCGGCAGTATCGCAGCGTCGTGGTTCTTCGGACTGGATGCACAGGGCGTTGCGACGGTCGGCTTGATTCCGCAAGGATTCCCGTCGCTGACATTGCCGAATGTTGCGCTAATCGAACAATTGCTGCCGGGCGCATTCGGGATCGCGCTGATGAGTTTTACCGAATCAATCGCGGCAGCGCGTGCCTTTGCCGACACTGAAGAGCCGCCGATCATTGCAAATCGTGAACTGATCGCCATAGGGGCGGCCAATCTGGGCGGTGCACTGTTCGGCGCAATGCCTGCGGGAGGAGGCACCACGCAGACAGCGGTCGTGCGTGCTGCCGGAGGTCGGACGCAGAAGGCGTCGCTGGTGACGGCAGGCACGGCGGCGGCAATTATGCTGCTGCTCTCCCCGTTGCTGGGCTTGCTGCCTTATGCCACACTCGCGGCAGTGGTTATCGTTTACTCGGTCGGATTGATCCAGCCTGCGGAGTTCTACGCCATTAGCAAGGTGCGCAAGATGGAGTTTCAATGGGCTATTGTAGCCTGTGTCGGTGTGCTTATATTTGGCACGTTACAGGGCATCGTGGTGGCGATCATCGTATCGCTGATCGGGCTAATGAGCCAAGTCACCAACCCGCGTGTGTATGTCATAGGCCGTAAGCCCGGACAAGACGTGCTGCGACCTCTGTCGCCCGAACACCCTGGCGACGAAACTTTTGATGGCCTGCTTATCTTGCGCCCGGAAGGTCGCCTCTTGTTTGTCAACGTGCAGAACGTGACCGAACAGATCCGCGCACTCATATTACAGTACAAGCCGCAGGTGCTCGCGCTGGATATGAGCCGGGTATTTGATATCGAATACTCGGCGCTGCAGATGCTGATGGAGCGCGAAAAGCGTGCAACTGAAGGTGGTGCCACGCTGTGGCTGGTGGGTCTGAACCCTCGTGTGCTTGATGTTGTCCGCAATTCCGGGCTGGCGGAGCGGCTCGGCCGCGAGCGCCTGTTGTTCAATGCGCGTGCGGCGATCGAACGTTACCAAGCGCTGGAAGAAAAGCAACCGCATGAACACACTTCCCCATAACTATCTGATTCAGATCAGGCATTTCGGTTTGGGGCTACGGAATAGTGAATTTAAGTTGTTTTGTGTGTATTCTTCAACTTTTACTAATAAAACACACAAACGATTAATTTAGCCAGTGTTAAGGGATGGTCGATTATGTCATATCAATTGATAAAAGAATTTAATCCGATTAATTCGGTCAAGCTTCTCGGTAAACTGACGGTACGTGATTTTCAGGAGCTTCAAGCCCTTGCCAAGCTGAGCCTTGAACACTTTGGCCAATTTCGTGTATTGGTTGAGCTGGAAGATTTTCAGGGCTGGAGTAAAGAAACCGAATGGGAGGATTCGCCTTTTTTGGAAGAAAAGGGAGCGGGTATTTCAAAGCTTGCCTTTGTTGGCGACGAGAAATGGAAAGTTGAAATCTTTATGTTTACCGGAGCGCCAATGCGTCAGACGACTATTGAGTTTTTTCCACAAGATCAGTTTGAGCAGGCACAAACTTGGTTAACTGTGTAAAATCTACCCGTCAGACAGGATGCTAAAATTATAACGCCCGAACCCCTTTAGCAAGGATTAAGAATGACCCCGCGCAAGACACCAAAATATTATCAATGGGCAAGTAAAACGGTATCTAAAATCAACGCAATACCACGCGCAACCGGTAAAGGTAAAAAAGACCTCGTTCTGGTAAAGCCTGTTTTTATGTTTGCAGTATTGAAAACGGTTGAAGCGTTGCGAAACAATAAAGAAATAGAGCCAAGTGTAAAATGACCGGTTTATTGATTGCTCTGAAAATTATCCCCATGATTTTTATGGCTCTGTTTCCGGTGGTTAATCCCATCGGAACGGCTCTTATCCTTTTTGGCATGACCCGAGGGGTTGGTGATCAAACCTGGAAATCAATGTCGCGGAGAATAGCGCTCTATTCTTTTCTTTTTTTATCTTTTTTCTTTTTTTTCGGCAGTTACATCCTCAAGCTTTTTGGAATTTCCATCCCGGTGGTTCAGTTCTCGGGTGGCATGGTATTGGCGTTGATGGGATGGCAGCTCTTGAATCAAAAAGAGACCAGCAAACCGGTGTCTGAAGAGGTTCTGGATAATCCAAATTCTGCAATTGATGCGAAGGCTTTTTACCCGTTCACTTTTCCTTTGACCGTAGGCCCGGGAGGGATGGCAGTGGTTTTAACCTTTAGCGCGCATTTGAATCGGGAGTCCATGCTTCTTTTAACGCTGGAACGAGGTGCCGCAATTATTGGAATTTTCTTGATGTGCATAGTCGTGTCTCTTTGTTATCGAAATCTTAAATTTATGACCAAGCGATTTTCAGCTGCTGGCGCTTTGGCAATATCAAAAATTCTTGCTTTTTTTGTGCTTTGCATTGGTGTCGAGATTGCCTGGGCAGGCTTTAAGGCGCTTGGTCATTAGCTAGGCGGGATGTACTTAACGTACCCTGCCGATTTGTTATTTTATTTTTCTTATAGAGGTATAACACCATGTTTAATAAAGTTAAAACAGCAGAAAATGGTTTGTTTAAAAAACAAAAAATCGGGTGCAAGGTGCTAATCGCTCTGACATTGAGCGTTACTTTTCCAGTTTTTGCCGCAAACTTGCCTGATTCTGAAGGGTTGATTCAACAACTCGGAATTCAGCAACAAGACGTTGCGAAACTGAATCAGGGTGAAGTTGTTTTTTTTAATGTTGCAGAGACCAACGAAAAAGAGTTAGCCGCAGGCGCTGCCATGTATTTTCCGGCCGCACCATCCAAAATGGTGGGATTAATCAAGAATAAAGGCTTGGCATCAATAGATACTGAGGTCACTGTAGAGGGTACTATTCCTTTACAGGCGACGCTTGATAACTTTAAAGGTTTCGCCTTTAAAACCGGGAGCGATGAAGCGGCCAATTTTTTGGCGGCAAAGCCGGGTAGCCAATTTAATCTGTCGACTGAAGAATTTCAGGTGTTACAGACTGCAAGTTCTGCGCAGCCTGATGCGGCATCACAAGTTTATCGGAAAATTTTATTGCAACGTTGGCAGGCTTATCGCAAGAACGGCTTGAAGGGCATTGCGACGTATGATCGCGGTAACGGTACGGAAGCCAATCCTGGGGGAGAACTGCGAATAGCCACGCAGAACAGCAAAGTACTGGCCCGTTATTTTCCGGAGCTGTATAAGGCCTGGCTGAATTATCCCGCTGCTTTGCCAGCAGGTGCCGAGGAGACGTTTTTCTGGCGTAATCGTAACGTGGAAAGTCGCCCAACGGCTATTCTTGTCCACCGCGTCATGTTGAGTACGGATGCTGGTGAGTTGATTCTTGCCCGGCAATTTTATGCCGGGCATTCTTATAACTCCAATCAGCTCACTATTGCCTGCTTACCTTACCGCGACGGCTCCCTGGTTATCTATACAAATCGAACGTTTACTGATCAGGTTACAGGTTTCGGCAGTAGTCTAAAACACTCTATCGGCGGTGAACAAGCGCGAGGAGAAATGACTAAAATGCTGAAAAATGCGCGTAAGGCACTTAAATAAACGGATACTTTTTAGCAAGCAAAGCAGCCCTGTGTGCGCCATTAAATGCCGCAAGGCAAGCGCAGCGTGCTCTATCCTGGCTGCGCATTTGCAGAACTGTGTAACATATTTGTGACTTAATAGGCGAACAAAATGAAGTTATGTTTTACCTTCATTAAGGGTGTTTAATTATTATTCGGCGATACTATAAGGAGGATAACTGATGTCTGCTCCGTTAACTGCTTTCGTTATTCTTGTCTGTATGCTTTGTGGAATGGCGATGGGTTCATACCTTCGGTTGGTTTTACCCGATGATCACACGCAAGCTGACTCCAAGGATATTCTGATGACATCGGCCGGCATGATGGCTACGCTAATCGCATTGATTATTGGACTACTGGTGACGTCGGCTAAAGGCAACTACGATGAAACAACCTTAGGCATTACCCAAACAGGTGCGAAAATCATCTCGCTTGACTATTACTTGTCTAGCTATGGTCCGGAAACGAAAGTTGAGCGGAAGCTTGTGCGTCAGGCGACCGCCACAGCAATCGAACGCGTCTGGACAAACGAAAGCACCCAAGGGGCCGATTTGACGAAGATGGAAGCAGCCACCGGAATGGCTGACGTTTACAGCAAGATTCGCGAGCTTTCGCCGCAGAACGACTCGCAAAAATATCTTCAAACTCAGGCCCTGCAAATCAGCGCCGATATGATGCAATCACGATGGATGCTAATCGAACAGTCGCAGACTAATCTGCCGAGGATATTTCTTGTGGTGTTGACCTTCTGGCTTACCGTTTTGTTCGTTCAATTTGGCTTGTTGGCTCCCCGAAACCTGACAGCGAAGTCGGCATTGTTCATCTGCGCCCTATCGGTGTCGGGTGCCATTTATCTTATCCTGGAATTAAATAACCCACTGGAGGGAACCATCAAGGTTTCGAGCACCCCGCTTCACAAAGCGCTTTCTTTAATCGAGAAATAGTCTGTCGGGATAGCGGGTTATTGCATACTTATAGCCAACACAAATAAAGAGAAATACCCTGAAATTTATCTTGGGAATATTTATTGTGTTGTTTTTGATGCTGTTGAACCTGTCGGCCGCACCAAGACGTGTTGTCGTTGCATCGTTGTCTGGCGTCAACTATCGTGTCCGAGGACAGGATAATTGTCGCCGAACATATCGCCGGCGCGATGCGTCAGTCGCATGGAACGCTTTTGATTCATTCGCCAGTCGGCATAACGGGCGCAGAACTGCGAGTAACTATAGCAACGGATCGGGTACTACTGCCGGGTTTACTCCTCGGTAACTGCTCCTGCATCCATACAAGTCGTCCCGGAGCAACTGCTTGGTCAGACCTTTTTTCTTCAACTCCCTATGAACGTCTGTCCAGATTGGTTCCTGGAATTTGGTTGAAGGTTGAGCATCCGAACGGGGATAAAACTTCAGGGCCAGAACTTGGTCATCCCAATCCTCCGGTAGCGGCCAGGTTATATTTAGCTGCGCGGCCAGCTTTAAGATGTTTTGGATGTTGCCAACACTGATTTTGCTGCCGGCAATGATTTTTTCGGATCAGTTCCAATTAAAAATCAACGCACGCTTGGAGGGGCTTGGTAGATTACACCTCGCCAATTTAATCTTGAAATGCCCTGTAAACAAAAGCGACAAAAACTGTTCATCTCGTATATAGTAAAGCGGTTTATGATAGCGCAACGTCCAATTTTTAACATCCCTCTGTTTATTTATCCCCGACTTTAGCTTAACTCTATGAAATCCATTGATCTTCCTGTTGTTTATTCCAAGATTTACTCCTTGCTTTTTTTATTACTATTGACTTTTTTTGGGTTGGCAGACGCAGGGGTAAAAACGGTTGCGCCAGATAAAGGGCAAAAAAATACCACGTTTGAAATTACCAAAGATACCTTACAGGCAAAAATTGAGTCTATCAATACCCGCGAAGGGCTTGATGACGCGCTAAAATCCAAGGTACTGTCTATTTATCAATCTGCGCAAGATAATCTGGTTAACACTGAAAACTTCAAGGCGCGAATCATTGACTTTAATCAAGCGCTAAAGCAAGCACCTGAGCGAACCAAAAAGCTGCAAAAAGAAATTGAACAAACGCTACTAAAGGTCTCCAAACAAAAACCTGAAGATTTTACCAAGATACCCACTGAAGAATTGGATCAGCGTTTAATTATTGAGAAAGGAAAAATAAGTGCGTTAGATGAGCAATTAAAAAAGCTGGAAAATGAACTGGCTTTGCAACAGAGTCGTCCTCAACTTATTCGAGAGGAGACGGTAACGGCAAAACAGGATCTTGACGCGATACAAAAAAAACTGGAGGGGCCTGCTGAAAAAGCAGGTTCAAAACTGGAAGCGGAAGCCAGACAGGTTTATTTAAAAACACTGGTTGATTCACGCACGGCAGAATTAAAAATGCTGGAGGTTGAAGCCATCAGTAATCCGGTACGGGTTGAATTGCTTAAATCCGGGTTTCGGTTGCTGGACATACAAAAAAATGCGCTAACCCCGATCACTACGGCAATAGAAAATTTGTCAACTGATCGACGAGAGCAAGAAGCCAAGTATATGCAGGATGCACTCAGTCAGGCAGAGAAAGAACTGTCCGGAAAGCACGCCCTCATTCAAACCAGAACCCGTGAAAATATTCAATACAGTCGAGACTTGCAGGCTATTGCTGCCAAAATTGAAAATTACACCGAGCAAAAAACCAAATTAGATGCCCAAGCTATTGAAATTGAGGATGACTTTAAAAGTGCAGATAAAAAAATCAGTCTGGCAGGCTTAAGTCCGGCGCTGGGTAAAATCCTGCGCGAGGAGCGGCGTAATTTAACCACCCAGGATCAATTTACCCTGCAATCAGAAACCATTCAGAATGAAACGGCGATAACCAGTCTTGAGCAATTTAAAATTGAAGATCAGTTAAAACAACTCACAGACCTTGATAACGGTTTGCAGCAGATAATGGCGACCCAAGTTGACCCCAAACTGCCTGTAGAACAGCGCATGATGATTCAGGCTGAATTGCGGGTATTACTCAACAGCCAAAAAGAGTTGCTAAACAAATTAGCTATTGATTACACGATTTATCTGCGTACGCTGGGAGATTTTGATTTTGCCAGGCAACAAATGGTCATTCAGGCCACCAAGTTTGCAAGCTACCTGGATGAAAATTTGTTGTGGGTAAAAAGCTCTGACCCCGTTAACATCGATACTTTAGCCGGTTTATATCATTCGACCACCTGGCTGTTGTCGCCCTTTAACTGGATGGCATTAAGCAAAGATGTGCTGAAGGTGGCGCTACAAAAGCCCTTTTTAATTTTCATGGGCTTATTGAGCTTAGGCTTGCTGTTTTTAATTAAAAACAGAGTTAAACAACAACTCACGACTATTTCGGTCAATGTTGAAAAAATGTATACCGACAGCTTCGTTTATACCTTACAGGCGATAGTTTATACGTTAATCCTGGTTTTACCCCTGCCGCTGTTTAGCTATTATCTGGGTTGGTTATTAAGCAGTAATATCCATGTTGTCGACTTTACCAGAGCCATTGGCGAAGGTTTAAAAAGCGCGTCAATCCCGCTGCTTTTTCTGCAATTTTTTTATCGTTTATTTGCTGATGAAGGGATTGCGTGCAAACATTTTCAATGGCAAAAAAATAACGCTCGTTTGTTGCGCAAGCAAATTGCCTGGTTACGGTTTATTGCAGTCATCACGGTATTTATTATCAGCGCCACATCGGCATCAAAAGTGTCATTGCACAGCGATAATCTGGGACGCCTGGCCTTGATCATAAGCATGATAGCCTTGGCCGTTTTTGGAGGTCGGTTACTTAATCCCAACAGCGGTTTATTAAAGAGCTTTATAAATTCCCATCCAGAAGGCTGGTTAGCCAAATTGCGTTATATCTGGTATTCGATAGTGATTTTAATACCCGTCGTCATTATTGGTTTTGCTGTTGCAGGTTATTATTTGAGCGCACTTGAACTACAAGTGAAATTAATTATTTCACTGCGGTTAATTTTTCTGGTGATGATTATTCATGAATTGGTGGTTCGTTGGTTAACGCTGGTTAACCGGCAGTTGGCCATAACCAATGCCAGACAAAAACGCAAAGCCGCTTTTCTTACCGAAAAACACCCGGCCAGCGGTGGCGAAGATCCGGTTATACCGGTTGATGAACAACTTATCGATATTCCAAAAATAAATGCTCAAACCATCAGATTACTTCACGTATTTATAACCTTAAGCTTGGTTATCGGCTTTTGGATAATCTGGAAAAATATATTACCCGCTTTTTCCTTTTTGGATCGCATTGTGCTCTGGCAGCATTTGGTTACCACTGATAACCAGGAAAGCTATCAACCTGTTACCTTAACCAATCTAATGCTGGCCGGACTCTATTTTTTTATAGCCGTGGTTTCGGTGCGAAATTTTTCCGGCATTATGGAATTATTAGTATTCAGGCGTCTGGCCATAGAAGCGGGTGGTCGTTATGCCGTTAATCAGTTGGCAAATTATATCTTGATTGCTATCGGCTTTATTAGTATAGCCAATGAACTGGGTGGCAGTTGGTCGCAGGTACAATGGCTGGTTGCAGCGCTCAGCGTTGGCTTGGGTTTTGGTTTGCAAGAGATTTTTGCCAATATGGTATCGGGCATTATTTTATTGTTTGAACGCCCGATACGGGTCAGTGATACGGTAACCATTGGCACCGTTACCGGTAAAGTGAGTCGTATCCAAATGCGGGCGACAACCCTGATAGACTGGGATCAAAAAGAACATGTCGTACCCAACAAAACTTTTATTACCAGTCAGTTGGTCAATTGGACGTTAACCGACACCATAACCCGTGTCGAGATTATTGTTGGCATTGCTTATGGTTCCAATATTGAACTGGTGCACAAAGTCATGCTGGACACCGTGCTCTCAACGCCAATGGTACTTGCAGAACCTGCACCGAGTGTATTTATAGTGGGTTTTGGCGAACACTCACTGACATTCTCAATTCGTATTTTTGTCAGTGAACTGGCAAACCGTTTGCCGGTTACCCACGATTTATACATGCGAATTGAAAAAGTCTTGCGCGAACATAAAATAGAAATTCCGTTTCCGCAACGGGACATACATATTCGTTCAGTAGCCCCGGAATTTGGTGCAATAGATTATGACCTTTTAAGAAAACACGCGTGATATATTCAACGCAGGTACGGATTGCGGATGTTGTCTCCCTTTCCTGCCGGAGAGCATAGGTTTTGCCGGGCGATTTGGACGGTGGAAACAGTCGGAATAAAAGCGTTGATTAGGAAGGTTAGGGTGCAATAAGCTATAGTTGTATTGTATCGCACGATGTTCATAACATTCGATGAAACTATAGGGTAGAAAAGAGCCTTTTCCAAGCTTTCCCTATAAGAAGAAAGTCAACGGAAATCAGCGAAATCTCGCTTTTGGGTAATAAGAAGTTGCTCCAGTAATGACTGATTTTAAAAAATAACCTATTGGTTTAGTTTTTTTCGCGGGCGAATTAATTTTTTAGGTTCTAATAATTCGTTGTAGATATAACCTTTATTGAAATCATCACTAATTCAACTAGCCAATGCAGCCATTGATGATACAACAAAGACAAGGTAATATTAATGGCGTGGATAGTGTGCTTAACGACATCACCGAACGCAAACGCATTGAAGAAGTGTTGAGAGAAAGCGAAACCCGTTTCCGTATCATAGCCGATAATGCCCCCGTATTAATCTGGACAGCAGGATTGGATAAAGGATGTCAATGCTCAGGTTTGGCCGGTTTTTATACTACCAAACCAGGCGATTTCGTCCTTGATTTTTTGCACGATAAAGCGCTTGATCCGCTTGCTTAAGTAACGTTTGCCAGGCGGTGTGATGGGAGATATCTAGCGCTGCCAACCCCAAGCTGGCCGTAACGTAATCGTTAACAGTAGAACCTGCATGGGTAATTCTTAAGCCATGAATTCGGTGCAATATTTTCTCTGCCAGCTTAATGGCTTGTTCCAGCGGCATTTCCGGCAGCAAACAAACAAATTCCTCGCCGCCCCAGCGAGCGACCATATCACCGCCTCTACGCAGAGTCATGTCGAGGCTGTTGGCGATAGCTTTTAAACAATCGTCCCCGGCGGCATGTCCATAAAGATCGTTGTAATGTCCAAAGTAATCCACGTCAATCATAATAAGGCACAGGGGCTTTTGATAACGTAAGGCTCTGTTCCATTCATTTTGCACGACGGTTTCAAAATGACGGCGGTTGGCGATGCCGGTTAGCATATCGGTATTCGCTGTTAGTAACAGTTGCTCATGTTGCTTTTTAATCATTAACTGTATGGCTACACGTGCACGAACAATGCTTGGCCGTATCGGCTTGGTGATGTAGTCCACCGCACCAGCCTCAAAGCCTTGGGCTTCATCTCCTTCTTCGGTCAATCCGCTCACAAAAATGACCGGAATGTTCTTTGTGTTGGGTTGCTGTTTAAGTTGCTGACAGATTTCGTAACCGGTCATGTCAGGCAGTCCGATATCCAACAGAATCAAATCCGGTTGCTCTTGATTGGCAATCGACAAAGCTTGCAGACCGTTAGTAGCGGTAAATAAATGGTATTCAGTTAAAAAAGTAGCTAAAGTAGCCAGATCATAAGGTGAGTCATCTACTAATAACAGACTGGACTGCGGTTTCCGGGTTTTTATCATCAGTGGTGGGTCTGCTCAGGCAAAAGTGTCATTTACATTCTATCACGACACTGGTTTTTGACAGATAATAACTGTTTTATGCGCAGAGTTTAAGCTGAAAAATGTCCATGAAACAAGGTAACTTCGATTCCACTTTATTATATCGAGGCTACTTGTTTAATTTCAGCATTTAAAAACGGTAGAGTCAAACCAGAAAATGCAGGGGCTACATTTAAGTCTTACTTGTCAAAAAGAGGCTATACGGACCCTGCCACGCTAACTTTTTAAGTGATATTGCTTTATCATATAAAGCTAAATCTGTAGTATTCTGATTGAAATGGAGTTTGAGTGCGTGTGAAAAATAATGAGGCGGTCGAGGTACAGGATTATCTGGACATTGTTATCGCCAGTCAGCAATTGACGGTTTATGTGGCGGTGAGATTGACCCCAACGCACTACTCAATTTCCCGAAAAAATTCAGGAGATATTACGTAATTCTGAACGGCTCAATTTGCACGATCATGGCTTCAGCAGTATCACTTTGCAACTTGAAGCCCCAACACCAAGGGAGCGATACAGTCTGTACTACTCTATTTAACGACACACTATAAACTATTAGTACGGCTGAAAGGATTGGTGTATATTTCCGGGCAAGATCAACCCTTGCTCTTACAAGAGGCAGCCGGAAAACGTTATTCGCCAAGACAGTTGCCGTCCAGATCTTGTGATGATGGCATTGGGCGATTGGTGTTTATTAGCGAGGGTGAAATAACAGGTCTGATAGAAGCCTTATTGACGCAACTGTGGATGGTTTAAATTTTTAAAAGATAAGGTTGGCAATTTAATTTCTTAAAGTCTGCAAGGTATCCGGCAAAACACCATTGACATATAAACACTCAATGGATGGTTTTCATTAGCTGTAATTATTCAGTCCCCGCCCTTTGAAAAAGAAGGGTTAGGGGAGATTTTTTAAATAAATCCCCTCAGTCCACCTTTTTTAAAGGGGGGAGAGCAAAGGCGAGGGGGTTTGAATACTTACCCTTAGTAAAGGAGAAAAAATGCCTCTAAATCAATGGTTGTTGTTTTACGTTCCGAGTACTCTGTTAGCAATTTTATTGATTGGGTTATTCCTTGGGATAACCGTAGGATCGCTTTTTCTGGTCAGGCGCATTATTCCCTTCCACATACTTAAATCTCATAACGATGTTGCTGGATTTATTTTTTCAACGATAGGGGTTATCTATGCGGTATTGCTGGCGTTTATGGTTATCGTCTCATGGCAAAACTTTGACAGGGCTGGCAGAAATGCAGCAAATGAAGCTATCTGCATTGAAGATCTTTACAGGGACTCTACCGGTTTTCCACCTGTTTTTAAGGAGGCAGTAAGAACAGCGCTGAGCGACTATGCCTTCGCTATTGTTAATGATGAATGGTTGACCTTGGCCAGCGGGAAACGTAGCGAAAAGGCACAAGCCGCTTCCGAGATAATTTGGAATCTCTATACCTCCTTTCAGCCTGAAAACGAGAACCAGAGCATATTTTTTCAGGCGTCCGTGGAGAAATTGAATGAAGCCGCCGGACTTCGGCGTGAGCGGATATTGGCTGCCGGGCCGGGGATTCCATCGATTCTCTGGATTGTATTGGTATGCGGTGGAATGATCACGATATTATTTACGATATTTTTTGGGACAGAGAATTTTGTAGCCCAATTGATTATGTCGTCGATGTTATCTATGCTGGTAGCTTTGTCACTGTTTACCATTATGACCCTTGATTTCCCGTTTACCGGGTCGGTCACGATTTCACAGGATACCTTTAGAGCCGTGCTGGTGCATTTTAAGCTTTGAGTATACGTTTTGTAGGGTTGGCGGTGCTTTTTTATGTTTCCATATTAATTAGATTGTAACGATTCAGCCGATGCTGGTTTCGATGTAAGTATTCAGGCCTCTCTTTTTGGCTACCCTCTTAAGACGGGACAGATAACATCCTTGAACGCCGAGCCCCGGCTCGGCACGGGATAATCAGTTCGATTACGGTAGGGTGGTGACTACGCCCAGCTGGGACTCAGCGTTCCCGGAATTTGTCTAATAAAGTCCCCCTCTCTTCCTTTTTCAAAGGGGGCATGAATACTTACTTAATTTTCAACGGCAGAGTAGTTATATTAGGGTAATTATTAAGTCTTTTAGGTAAATGTTATGCAATCCTACTCCAAAAATATTAAACGACTACTGCGTGAATATATCGTAAAAGCTTATGATCGAGAGTTACATCGTGAGCTGGAAAAACTGGATCTGAGTTTTGCAGAATGGCGTGATGGCAAGATAGATAGCGATGAGCTTAATTATCGAATCCATCAATACCACGCAGGTTCTTCACGCGATCTATACAAAAAATACAATAACGCATGCGATGATGCGAACGTGGCCTACGCCATTGTGACCGGCATACTGAATCGGGATGAAATACCTGCCGAATTGCTGGAAGCGATCTCCGGTTTATTGGCAGCCTTTCAATCGATTAAAGATGAAGGCGATTTGAAAGTGTCCGGTGAATAATGTTGTAAACCACTGCGCTTAAGTCGGCAGGTCTGTCACTCGATCTTCAAGTTTTCTTACCTTGACTTTATAGATCATTGATAAGCGTGTATTACCACCCCTGCATATCAATGGTAAATGATAAGTGCAGAACAGCATTTTTCTCTTTAATGCTTGTTGTGGCTGACTTTCCTGACGTAATGTAAAGATTACGTGCCAGAAACTGCGTAGGTCGGAATAAGCGTTTCCGGAATTTCTGTTCGAGTGTGCCGGAAACGCCATCACGCGCTACGTTTGGGTGGTCTTATTTCTGCCTGCGCCTATTGCTTGCTATAGCTGTCTACCCGGAATCAAGATTTAAAAACTTGAAGATTGAGTGAAAGAGTATAGCGCCGAAAAATTGAACATTGAGTGTTAACTCGCGTTAATTTTATTAGGGTAGACTTGAACAAAGAGGGTGGTGGGGCCATTCATTTTTTTTACCACGATATCGAATTGATTAAATTCAATTTTCTGGCCTTCTACAGGAATATCCTGTAATTTGGACATAAGCAGGCCGCCGATTGATACTTCATCTTCCAACTCCAGTTCTTCGTTTTCAATATCGATTCCCAATATCCGTTCCAGTGAGAATATGGGCAGGCTGCCTTTGATGATTAAGGAGCCGTCATCAAGTCGACGCCAGTCATTATTGTTTTGACGGAACTCGTCGCGTATTTCACCGACCATTGCACTTAATAGATTATCCAGCGTGATAAAGCCTTGCGGCTTTTGCCCTTTTTGCCCGATAACTGCAAAATGTGCGGCACCCATGCGAAAGTATCTAAATAATTCCAGTGCCGGTGTATCCGGTGAGATATATTGAATAGGTCTTAGGTATTGATGTAAATCTTCTTGGGCTTTACCTTCCTGCTGGGCAAAAAACAAGTCCTTTAAATGAATCACTCCCAGTACATCAATACCGTTAGTGTCGAAATAAGGATAGCGGCTAAAGCGCTTGTCATAGACTGTTTTCAGGTTTGATTTTAATGATTTTTTTCGGTACAAGGCAACCATTTCGTGGGTTGGACGCATAAGATCAGAGACCTCCAAGGTACTGAAGTCTAGCGTTTTGGCCAGAATATTCCATTCGTCATGGGTAAAGCGGTCGTCCTGGTCGTTGCTGCGTAAAATAAGTTTAAGTTCGTCGGCCGAATAATGCGCATCGTGACCATGGAAACTACCTAAACCAAACAGGCGCAATACTAAATTGGCACTGGAGTTGAGTAACCAGATGGCAGGATACATCAGCCAATAAAAACCATAAAGAGGGGCGGCGCTCCAGAGCCCAATCTGTTCAGGATTGCGAATGGCCATCGATTTTGGAGCAAGTTCACCAACTACAATGTGTAGAAACGAGATGATGGAAAAGGCGCAAGCGAAGGAGATACCGTGTATCAGTTCTGGTGCGGTGACCCCCAATCTGTCTAAGGCAGGCTCAAGCACGCTTGCAAAGGCGGGCTCGCCGACCCAGCCCAAGCCCAATGAGGCGAGGGTAATGCCTAACTGGCAAGCCGATAAATAGGCATCCAGTTTTGAGTGGACTTTCGCGAGGATACCGCCACGCCAACCGCGTGTTTTGGCAATCTGGCGAATGCGGGTTTGTCGTAGCTTAACAAGGCTAAACTCTGCCGATACAAAAAAGCCGTTGAGTACAACCAGCAGCATAGCGAGAAGGATAAGATAAAGATTATTCATATTTTAGGTGTATTTTTTAGTAACAATTGAGTTATCAGCGCTTATTTTTTGTATTGAAATAACGCCCATCTCAATAACTTCCGCAATTCTTCAAGTAAGAGTATAGATGCAGAAACACCAATAGCCATTAACCAATCCGGTTGTGTTAATGCCGTGGTATGAAACAGGGCTTGTGCCGGTGGCCAATGAATCACCAGTATCTGTAACAGGATTACCGAGACAAGCGCCAGCCAAAGCATTTTGTTGGCGAAGAAATGCTTGTTAAAAGTGCTGTTTTTTTCAGAGCGGGCATTAAAAACATTAAACACCTGAAATAGCACAAACGTTGTAAAAGCCAGGGTTGTGGCATGACGGGGTTCGCCGGTTTGCAAGCCATAATATAAAATGCCCAAGGTACCTGTTGCCATCGTTAATCCGTAGCTAAAAAGATTACCGAAGCGGCGTAATGAAAGAATACGGGCTTCCGGATCACGGGGCGCTTCGCTCATACTGCCCGTCCGTGCCGGATCAATGCCCAGCGACATGGCAGGTGGCCCATCCATAATAATGTTAATCCACAATAATTGCACGGCGGTAAAAGGAATAGGCATTCCCAGTAACGGGGCAAAAGCCACCGCCAGGATAGCGCCGATGTTGGTGGATAGCTGAAAACGGACAAATTTGACCATGTTATCATATATGCCACGGCCTTCTTTGATCGCTTTGACTATCGTGGCAAAATTATCATCCGTTAGTATCATGGTTGCTGCTTCCCTGGCAACATCGGTGCCGGCGACACCCATAGCAATACCTATATCAGCCGTTTTAAGTGCAGGCGCATCATTGACACCGTCACCGGTCATGGCAACGATGTGGCCATCGGCTTTTAAGGCGTTGATGATGCGCACTTTCTGTTCAGGTGCGGTGCGGGCAAATACGCCGATGGCGTTAATACACGAGGCCAAGGCATCATCATCCAGACCGGACAGTTCATTGCCTTCAATCACTTCACCCGTCAACCCAAGTTCTTGTGCAATCGCAAAAGCGGTTACTTTCTGGTCGCCGGTAATCATTTTGACGGCGATGCCTGCTTGCTGGCAGAGCTTGATAGCCTCGCGAGCTTCAGGCCTGGGCGGATCCATCAAACCCACTAACGCGACAAAAGTCAGCTCCCTGATATATTGAAACAGATCAGCATTGGCTTGAAAGGTATCGACAGGCAATGAACGTGTAGCGAGTGCCAGTACGCGTAAACCACTACCAGCCATCTTTTCGTTTTGGATCAAGAAGTCTTTTGGATGAAAAGGACGCAGGATTTGATTTTTATGAACAACTGACTGACTGAGCTTTATCAGTACTTCAGGCGCACCTTTAATGAACACTTTTATTTCATCATCCAGGCGATGAAAGGTCGCCATAAATTTATGTTCGGCATCAAAAGGGATTTCGGCAATCCGGGGTAGTTGACTATTGGCCTGATCCCGGTCGATACCGCCTTTGGCCGCAAGCACCAATAATGCGCCTTCCATTGGATCGCCCAGAATTTGACTGCCTTGCAACAGGCTGTTATTGCAAAGCGCCAGTGGCAGCAGCAGCGTCGATAAATCTTCCGGCGAACTTGTGGGCAGTATTTGGCCTGCCAGGTTGTAACCTTCTCCGCTGACACTATGGCTTTGATTGTTATAAAAAAGTGCTCGCGCTGTCATTTGATTAACAGTCAGCGTGCCGGTCTTGTCAGTACAGATAACCGTGGTACAGCCTAGCGTTTCTACAGCGGCCAAACGTTTGACGATGGCACGCTGACGCGCCATACGGTGCATGCCTAAAGCCAAGGTAACGGTAACGACTGCCGGCAAGCCTTCGGGTATGGCCGCCACGGCCAGTGCGATGGCGGTAAATGCGGTTTGTATCAGGGGTTCGCCGCGCCACAGGGCACTGGCAAACAAAAGCACAATGACCACCAGCGCAATTAAAAGCAGGCGTTTGCCCAGGCTATCAAGCTGGATTTGTAGGGGGGTCGCGGCATCTTCTGCTTGTGTTAACAGGTTCGCCAGTTTACCAATCTCGGTGTCCATGCCGGTGGCTGTCACCACCATTTCCGCACGTCCCCGGGTAACGGCATTATTCATATAAAGCATGTTGTTACGTTCGGCGAGCGGGGTTGAGGTCTTTGCGAGTATCTGGTTTTGTTTGGTAACAGGAATCGACTCACCGGTCAGGGACGACTCATCAACTTCCAGTGTATGCGCGTTGATAACCCGACCATCGGCGGGTATCTTGCTGCCCGCTTCCAGAATGACAATATCGCCGGGCACAAGTTGGTCGGCAGATACTTCAAGCGTGTAGCCATCACGACGTATCTTGGCTTGAAAGGCGAGCATTTTTTTCAGTGCATGCAGTGATTTTTCAGCCTGAAATTCTTGATAAAATCCCAAGGAAGCGTTAATGACGACAACCACTAAAATTACTATGCCGTCTTTTAAATCACCAATAGAGGCCGCTAAAATGGCCGCTGCAATCAGCACCAGAATAAGAAAACTCCTGAACTGGGAGAATAACAAATTCCAGGTGGAGCGGGGCGGTTTCTCGGTAAGCCGGTTAGGGCCATATCGATGCAGGCGCTTTGCGGCATCGGCTTGACTTAAACCCAGGGCATGATCAGAATCCAGTTCATGAAGCACTTCCTTTACGGGTAAAGTATGCCAAATCTGAAGGGTTTCCAGGTCTGGCAAGTTTTCATCTTGTTGTAACTGTAGCCAGGCTTGCCATACGGACAGCAGAACGGCAAGAACGACGGGCCCCAAAAAAAGTCCAATGGCACCAAAGGCTGTAAGTCCGCCCAGTACACCCAACAACACGATAAGAAAAGGTACCCGACTGGCACCACTAATGACCAGCGGACGAATAACATTATCAACGGTGCTAACGACCAGAAAACCCCACAGTAACAGTCCCAGTCCGGACCACAGCTTATCGATAAGAATCAGGGAGATGCCGGTGGGCAGCCAGACCAGTGTTGCACCCATCGGGATTAGCGCCAACAATGCGGTTATGGCTCCAAACAGCACCGGCGCTTTTACACCGGCAACCGTGTAACCCACGCCTGCCACCATACCTTGGCCGAGGGCAGCAAGTACCAGGCCGTAAACGACGGCACGGGTAGTTTTACCCGCAGCTTGCAGATAAACATGCTGATATTTTCCCAGAAAACGAACCAGTCCTTCCTGCAACTGTTTAATGATTTCTTTGCCGTCACGAAAACAAAAAAACACAGTGACCAAGATAACGCCCAGCTTCATCACATTGAGACCGAGACCGCCCAGAAACTTGGCAAAGCCACCCAGCCATTGTTTGGCCCAATCAATAAGTTGTGAGGCCAACTCGGTTTTATCATGGGTCAACTGATTCAGTAATTCCTGTAAATAATTGCCCAGCCAGGGTAGTTGACGTATAAAATCAGGCAGTTGATAGGGGTCTTGGATAAGGTTGTCTACCAGGCTTTGATATGCGGCTTTGGTCTCGTTTTGTAGCATGGCAACAAGCCAATAGAGCGTCAGTGAAATCACGGCGGCAATAATCGCCGTCATCACGATCGCACTGAGATTGGCTTGGTCTTTCAGTTGATGTCTCAGCCATTGGTAAGGAGGCCATGTGACATAGGTTATAATAATCGACCAAACCAGCGAGAGTAAAAACTCACGGAGAACCATAAAGCCCAGTATCAATAGACCCGCTAAAAGAATGCCTGGTATAAGGGATCGCATCGGTTTGTTGCCTAATAATTCATTCATGGCTATCGCCTAAAAAATAATGTGATACGCGGACGCGCTTTACGGTGATGAATCAAAAATAGTGGCTCTATATAAACCAACAATCTGATATTTAAATAAATCAATGTGTATTTGAGATTATAATAATGCGATTTGTCCATTTTTTGAACAGTCTGCTCATCACTGTGCAGATTAAAATAAAGTAAATTTACGCATGCACTCTTTAACAATAGAAAATTTGTACCGCAATAATCAGGTAAACAGCTTGTGATGATAATGAATAAACAGAAATGGAATACCAAGCCGGTAAGTTTAAAAATGAAATCCTTTAATTTATCTAATTATTATGGACTGATATTGTTTTTTAGTCTGCTTGGCGGTTGTTCAGAACAAGCCGTTCAAAAGCTTGAAGGCGCAGCTCAGGGCACAACCTATCATATCAGTTATTGGTCAGAATTACCGGTAGAGGGTAAGGCCGTTGAAGTGAGTGTTAAAAACGAACTCGATGCCATCGACAAAACACTGTCTAATTATCGGCCTGACTCGGTCATTGAGAGTTTCAACAGTACTGAAAACACGGACAGCCAAGAAGTCGGTAACGAGATTGTATCATTAGTGCGTATTGCACAAACCGTTTCTCAGGCCAGTCAGGGTTGCTATGATTTAACGACCAAACCTTTATTTGATTTATGGGGTTTTCGGGGTGATACACCGGCTATTCCCGATGAGGCGGCCGTTCTTAAAACGCTGTCTAAAATCGGTATGGAAAAGTTGGAAGTGGTGGATGATACTCACTTGCGTAAAAAACAGGCCGATTTAAAAGTTGATTTGTCCTCCATTGCGCAAGGGTATAGCGTGGGTAAAATCAGTCGGGTTTTGGAGCAAAACGGCATTAACGATTATTTGGTTGAAATCGGCGGGGAATTGCAAACCCGTGGGCACAAGCCGGATTCTCAACCCTGGCGCATTGCGCTGGAAAGACCGTTACCGGGTGAGCAGCGCATGCAAAAAAGAATTACCATGCCCAAGGATTTGCCGATGGCGATAATGACGTCAGGCACTTATAATCATTATTTTGATTACCAAGGTCAGCGTTACAGTCATATTCTTGATGCCCGCACGGGACGTCCGATTACTCATGACCTGGTTTCCGTCACCGTTATACATGAAGACCCGACCATCGCTGATGCCTGGGATACCGCTCTGCTTTGTCTGGGTCAAAAAGACGGGCTGCAAGCCGCCAACGCCGCAAAAATTCCTGCGCTGTTTATTCAGCAGCAGGACACCCAACTTATCGAATCCCGAAGTGAAGCGCTAAACACTTTGGATAGAATCACCCTTGAATAACCGGATCAACATAATGTCGTTTAAAAATTACAGTCGCAGTCTTTTTACCCGATGGGGAAACTGGACTCTCAGCAATCCCGTTATGGTGTTGTTAATTATCAGTGTGCTCACTTTTTTTGCATGGCAATATACCGTTAGTCATTTAAGCATTGATACCAACACGAATGACATGGTTGCACCTAATGCGCCTTTTCAGAAAAACCTGCGTAATTATGAAAAGGCTTTTTCGCAAGATTTGCATACCATTTTATTGGTGGTTGAATCCAATACCCCGGAATTAACCAAGGCCGCAACTAAAAGACTGGGACGCTTATTAAGCGCAGACAAAGTTAATTTTGAAACAGTTTACCTGCCCAATGAAAATGAATTCTTTCATCAAAACGGCTTGCTTTACCTGAATAGCGTTGAGCTGCAAAGCTTGTCAAACAACTTGTCTCAAGCACAATCATTTATCGGCAGAATTTCTCAGGAGCCAAATCTAACCGGCTTTTTTTCAATATTTGAAGATGCTTTAAGCTCGGCTAATAAAGATCAGGCGGTTCCTATTGATCTTCCCTCGTTAATTGATAAAGTTTCACTGGCCTTGCATAAAAGCATGAATGGTGAAAATAATTTATTGTCGTGGGAAAGCTTAATCGCTGAGAAAAAATTAAGTGGTAACGGGATGGATAAAGGCTTTATTACCGTATCACCCAAGTTTGATTACACTCAAATTCGACCGGCTGAGCATGCAATTGATGCTGTACGCAAAGCGATTGCCGAGGTTCAACAACCCGATGTACCTGAGGTTAAAGTTTGGATTACAGGCGAAGTAGGGTTGGAAGATGATGAACTGGTAGGCATGAGCAGTGGTACATTTAACGCCAGTATTTTCTCGATAGTCTTGGTTTTATTTATTTTACTGATCGCTTATCGCTCCATTTTACTGACTCTTGCAACACTGATTTCCCTGGCTTTAGGGATGGTTTTTTGCGGCGCTTTTGCGGCTGTCTCCGTGAAAGAGCTCAATTTGATTTCTGTTGCCTTTGCGGTATCCAATATTGGTTTGGGGGTTGAATACGCCATTCATTTTTGTTTGCGCTATCAGGATAATTTGCGGCACCACGTTCATAAAGACAGAGCATTGCGCAGTACGTTGATTTCGACAAGCCCTTCATTAATATTGTGCGCAGGCACCACAGCCATCGGGCTTTATGCGTTTGTACCGACCGATTACAAAGGCGTATCCGAGTTGGGCTTGTTGGCAGGAACCAGTTTGTTTATCTGTCTTTTGATAACCTTGACGGTGTTACCGGCACTGATACGATTTATTCCGGTATCGGAAAAATTGGAGCCTCAGTCAACTCATCCTTTGTTGGCAACGTTGGCAGAAAAAATGGCGACCTTCACGCTGCATTATGCCAAACCTATTTCGTTATTAACCCTCCTGATTGCCGTTATTTCTGTCGTGCTGGTGTTTAAGGTAAAAATTGATTTTAACCCCATTAATCTACGTGACCCCAATACCGAATCGGTCATTGCCTTTAAAAACTTGAATAAAGATCCGGACACCACGCCCATGACGTTGACGGTGTTGGCCGCAGGCGAACAACAAGCCAAGGCCATGCAGCAAAAACTTTCGGTATTGGGGTCTGTTGATAAAACAGTCAGTCTTTTTGACTTTGAGCCTTCTGAACAACAAGAAAAGCTGGCGATCATTGAAGAAATGGCCTTGCTGCTGGGTTCACAAACACAGTATTTCCCTGCATTGAAAACGGATAATGATCCCATTCCCGGCATTAATCGACTGATAAAAACGATTGACAACATTTTGCCGGCTAAAACGGATGCCCACGAAATAGCGGCATTAAAAGGTTTTAAAGACGAGTTGCAGGATGTATTGGTTGAGCTGGATACACGGCAACAACCCAGTCGACGCATGTTTATTGAGAAAATACAAACAACGCTGCTGGGTACTTTGCCAAGCACCATGAATGAACTATTGTCGGGTTTAAACGCCAAGGAAGTTACACTGAAGGATTTGCCGCCTGATGTTAAAGACCGGTGGCTCAGTAAGGATGGCAGTTACCGTATCCAGATATTCCCCAAAAAAGATTTAAATGATTTAAGCAATCTGGAAGAGTTTATTGCTGATGTTCAATCCGTTGCGCCTGAAACAACCGATTTGCCGATCATTTATTGGGAGTCGATGAAAGAAGTGGTTTATTCTTTTCAAAAAGCCATTACCATCGCCTTAATTATTATTGCCATACTTTTGTATGGCATACGTCGCAATATGACCGATACCTTGTTGGTCATGACGCCCCTGATCTTGGCGGGATTATTCACCATGGCCAGTACCGTACTGACTAATACGCCCATCAACTACGCCAACATCATTGCCTTGCCGTTGTTACTGGGGTTGGGTGTTGATAACGGCATACACATGGTTGAAAAGTTGCATCATTCGTTATCTGAAAAGCAAAACATTTACCAATCCAGTACTGCCAGAGCCATGTTTTATGGTGCCTTAACCACCGCTTCCAGTTTTGGCGGTTTGGCTTTTTCATCGCATGAAGGCATTGCCAGTATGGGTTTGATTATTACCATAGGTATTTTCTGGATTATGGTTTGCACCTTTATTGTTCTTCCCGCCATTAGCAAAATTGTTTTAAAGGGGAAGGTTAGCGCGTAGGGCGGCAGGGTCGCCGAGGGGGATTTATTTAAAAAATCTCCCCTAATCCCTCTTTTTTAAAGAGGGGGGACTGAATAATTACTTTACTTATGCTATTGTCTAAACACTATTTCGGCCATATTCTACGACGCTTAAGAGGGTTGTGTTGACCACCAAGCAAAGCTTATTTTTCTTGATGGTAGAATGGCTGTAATGGGGTTATGATTAACGCCGCAATAAGGGACGATTTGCGGCATGGCAAGTCTTAAAAAACCAACGACCTGAAATATATCTGATAATTATAATAATAAGAGGGGATGACTATGAATCTTAATAACAAATTTACCGCGCTACAACTTGCCATCATCAATAATCAAGCGGCTCTATATACCTGTGCATGCCCTGTTCATATCAGTTTGCAAATTACCAATTTGCGTAAATTATTCGATTATCAGCAGACGTGTATGGATATGCCATCTGAAAGCACTGTAGACACACAGGTTCATCAACGAATTGCCGAAGTCGCTAAACAGGCCCATCAGCTCATGGAGCAATGTTTGGATGAGGTTTTGGATTTGGAAGGCTGGGATAGAAACAAGCTGGAAATGCCTGCCGGTATCAGGACACGCATAGACAAGATTGAGACACCTTGATGGCGTTATCAGCAAAAGTCGGGTAACTCTTTGTCGGTGGTTGGCATTGTCGTTGATGCAAAGGATGATTCTGCTGCGGATTTCTATCGCCATTTTGGATTTATTACGCTACCGGGTAAGTCAGATTGATTTTTATTGCCTAATGCCGTTTTTTGTTGAGGCAAGTTTTTTTACCGGCTAAAAACACAACACTAATGGATAAAATTCAAAAATCGATTATTGAATTAGCCAAACAAAACTCGGATATTGTAATTGTCTGGCTTTACGGTTCCCGCGTTAAAGGGACTGATAATGTAAACAGTGATTATGATTTAGCCGTCGCTTTTAAATCTTTTATCAACAACGATCCGCTGGAGAAACGTTTGCGACCTGAGTGTTTGACACTAGACTGGCAACAGGCATTAGCTTTGCATGACTTTCAGTTATCCATTGTTGATATAAATCAAGTGCCTATTCCCTTGGCATGGCAAATAATTGAACCGGACTGTGTGTTGTATTGCAGAGATGAACGACGGTTATGGCAAGAAACCCGTCGAATTGGCAGTCGCATGGAAATAGATTTTATCCTGCCTGTTTATCAATATCCGTTACAAGTGTGGAACTGAAGCTGATGTTAAAAGAATATCTTATCGCTATTTTGCAACATCGACGCGAATGTTTAGAGGATTTGGATAGTTTGGCCAGCATTGCGGTATTGCGTGCCTTTAATCGCATTGAACGCCGAGCGGTGGAAAGGGCGTTGCAAGTGTTGATTAAGTCTTGTATTGGTGTGGCAAAACACTGGTTAAAAGCAGCAGGTAAAAATCAACCTTTAGATGCTTATGAAAATTTTAATAAACTGGCTGAGCTGTAAAAAATTTCACTGGAAGAATTAAAGAAATGGCGAAAAATAATCGGTATGCGCAATGCGTTAGTGCATGATTATTTAACGATTGATAGTGAGTTACTCCAGCAAATACTTGCAGAGCGGCATTACCTGTTTTTAACCGATTTTTTGGAAAAAGCTTGTCAAAATTTACGAAGCCGTTGAATAGTACGATGTGCATACATGATGTGTTCGTTGGATAATTTTTTTGCAAAAAACAGAGAGCATAATTCCGTTTCTGCGGCCAAATTATTGTACTGATATTGCTTTTATCTTGTACACCAAAAATGAGATAACCATAGGACTGTTTCTGCAAACATGCGCCATTAGATAGTACAGAGATACGTTCGCCAATTTCTTCGGGTGAATGAAAGTTATGTTTAAATTCAAGCCATTTCACTTTCCGCAGAAAGTTTAACCAATTCATTGACTAATGCTGTTAGTTCTTGAGTATTCATGCCGCGACTGATGTAGTGTTCAATTCACCGGTAAAAGCTTTTTGCAGGATGGATTTTTTCAACTCGTCCAAGTCGTTTATTTTCTGTTGGTAGATGGTTTCTAATTGCTTGGTTTCGGCTGAAAGGGCATCGAGTTTTTGAACGATGGCTTGTTGATCTTTAACAGATGGAAAAGGAAATAATTCATTTTCAAATGTTTCCATATTAATATTGGCTTGCGCACTTCCTTTGCCTAATGCTTGTATTCTTGCTTTGAACGATTGTAATAATGTCAGCCAGTTTATCATTTACCACTAAACCAATAACACTATCAGGAAAACAAGCCTCAAAAGTTAAAACACCTGTTTCTGCAATATTTGCCGCTATCGTTATACAAATTGTTCCTGCTGACCAAAGTTTACTTTGGGCAAGTCCTAATTCACTATATGTTTGAGTGTATTGAGTTATATAGTGATTACAATTCCTGATGTCGCCAGTTTGTATAAAAGGATAATTACCGCCATAAAGTTTTTCGTAATTTCTTGGACGATGCCTTGATTTTCCTCTTCCGAATATTTTTGAAACTTGTTCCAATGTTTTCTCTTCCCAACCCTCGCCTTTATTTTCAAACACGCTCTGCAAATAACTCTCAAATAGTTCCTTAGCGTTTTTGAGGTTCTGTTCGGCATTTGCTTTTGCCTTGGCTATGGCAGCAAGCGCTTCATCTAAAATGGCGACTATGCGTTGTTCGGGGAGTGGTGGGAGTAAAAATTCAATGTTTTCAATTTGTGCTTTATTGATTGAATTGAAGACAGCACCCGCATTTCCTACAATTTCACTTTCATGTTTTAAAAAAAATTAAAAAGAAATTCATAGTCTATTAATTTAGTTGCTCTTATTGCAGAAAGTCCACGACCAACACAAATTTTTTGTGTGGCGAAATTTATAGATCCAACAGGCACGCGAACCGACATTAAAATATCGTTTGCCTCTGCTTCTTTAGTTGTCCGCGTCGTTGGCTCACCGATATATTTTTCACCGTACTGTTTCTTGCTTTGATAAAAAGGTAAACCATCTCCACTTGCATTGTAAAATTTGCCTTCTGGTGATTGACCAGCAATTACAGTACAAACCTCACCCAACTTTTTAATTCATTTTACCACTCATAAATCACCAACCCCACGCGATCAATATGTTCAATTAATGCCCGATTTTTTATGTCGCTGAAATTCTGCAAATCGACTGTATAAGGCAAATCTGAATCAGCTAAATCCATTAACAGGTCTGCGACTAAATGGCGGTCGATGCCTGTTCCCACCAAGACTAAATCAACATCACTACGCTCATGAAACGTGCCTTTTGCGCGTGAGCCATACAGTTTTACCGATTCAATTTGGGGGTGTTTTTTAAACACTTGCTGTAAAAGCACCAGTTGTTCGTGCGTTAAGCCGGTTGCACTCATAGTTCAGTGATTTCCGTCAGCAACTGCAAGTGCCATTCTTGCAGCATCGGTAAATAGTCATCGGCTATCGATTGAATGACGGCTTCAAATTTAACAAAGTCGTAGGTGTGGCTCATTAAGTTTCTATCACCGATCATTTTTAACCAGGTGTCAGGATCGTTAATGTATTTAGCCGCGAAGGCTTGCCTGATCACGGCTTTGGGCGATATTTGATCTAATACGATGCCGTCATTTTCCATTTTGTCTTTTAGTACTTTCCACGCAAGTTCAAAAGTATATTCAAAGCGTTGGATAATACCTTCTTTTTCTAGCTGACTGAGTGTTGCCAGATCATTTTCCATGGCCTCGCGCAGTAATAAAAACGCACGGTTAAAATTAGAAAAACGTTGTTTCCAGCGAATATCTTGCATAGTCATTTTCTCCAGTTAGAGCAGCATTTTGATAGTCGCCAGAATCTCGGCACTTTGTTTATCCAATTCTGCCATGGCTGCCAAAATATCTTGAGGTTGGCGCAGTGCGGCTTCCTCTTTTTTTTTGGGATTTTTGGCACTTAAATCAAAGGTGGTTGGGTCAATATCTTTAACAGCAATGCTCCAAGAATTTTCACTCTCGGCTTTGGTTTTCTGTAATTCAACAAACTCTGCCAAATCCTTTTCATTCAGGGCATTGGTTTTGCCCAAGTTCCTGTCCAGATTGAGTTGGTAAAACCAGACGTTTTGGGTAGCGCTGCTTTTTCAAAGAACAAAACGACTGTATTTACACCCGCACCGGTAAAGGTTCCACCGGGTAAATTCAACACGGTATGCAGGTTACAGTTTTCCAGCAACAATTTGCGTAGGCTGACAGAGGTATTATCGGTATTGCTTAGAAAGGTGTTTTTAATCACCACACCGCCTTTGCCACCTGCCTTTAGGATTTTAATGAAATGCTGTAAGAACAAGGAGGCTGTTTCTCCCGTTTTGATGGGGAAGTTTTGCTGCACTTCTGCGCGTTCTTTGCCACCAAAGGGCGGATTAGCCAATACAATATCGTAACGGTCTTTTTCTTGAGTATCGGCATGATTTTCAGCCAGGGTATTGGTATGCACAATGTTGGGTGCTTCAACGCCATGCAGAATAATGTTCATGGTGCCAATAATGTAGGCCAGTGATTTCTTTTCTTTACCGTAGAAGGTTTTCTTTTGAAGGGTGACCACATCAGTCGTGGTTAAGGTTTTGCTGTGCTTTAGGTATTCAAAGGCTTCACATAAAAATCCGGCAGAACCTACTGCACCGTCATAAATGGTGTTATCAATCTGGGGTGCGACCACTTTAACAATGGTTTTAATCAAGGGTCGTGGTGTGTAATATTCGCCACCGTTACGACCAGCATTACCCATGTTTTTAATCTTGTCTTCGTACAAATGGCTCATTTCATGCTTTTCTGCATGAGTCCGAAAACGCAGTTCATCAATACGATTAATCACTTCACGCAGGTTATAACCACTTTGGATGCGATTCTTTAACTCCGAGAATATTTCACCAATCTTGTATTCAACGATATCGGCACTATCCGCAGAAGCTTTAAACTTTTTAAGATAAGGAAATAACTGAATGTTAACGAAATCGGCAAGATCATCGCCGGTCAGTGCATTGTGGTCAATGGCACCATTGGCTAATTTGGGTGCTGCCCAGACAGTCCATTGATAGTCGGGTGCAATAATGGGGGTGTGCGTTTTGCCGGAAAGTTCTGCTTTCGTCGCTTTGTCCCTTTCTAAATCATCCAGATATTTTAAAAATAACACCCAAGAGGTTTGTTCTACATAATCCAGTTCACTGCCGCAACCAGCATCTTTGTACAGGATGTCATCTATATTTTTAAAAGTTTGTTCAAACAAAGTGGCTTTCCTTAGTAGGGTACGGGCTGGATTCATGGATAAGTGGGGTAAAATTAAATTTGACAAACGAATACGTCAATCGGTCGCGCGGGGCCGATGGTATTTTCCTGAAACACTTTTGACCACGGCGGTTACGCTATCGTTGAACGGCAGCTTTATGACTCATTGATCTGATATATATCTTAAGCATGTATGAACCGATTTTGTGGGATTCTATCATCAATCCCATACAAATTTCCTGTTAAATTTATATTTGCTAGTTTAAAACAAAAAAATAACTCAGCCTTGCGCTCATTAGCTGACCGTTAGCAAATTAAATGTAAATTTTTACTCTTATCGGCAAACAGGCAATCCATGAGTAACAGGTCAAATTCTGTGCTGTGGGCATTGATTGCTTTTATAAACGCTTGCACCCAGCGATAGAGCTTGGGGCTGTCATACAGCACATCCACATAAATATCGGCCCGATGGTAAACCCGTTTTTGGGTCAGTTTGCCGGCTTTGGTAACGGCCTCCTTGCTGCTGTATTTTTGTAGTTTTTGCAGGAATGCTTTGGCCCGTTTTTCGTCATTGTTAAAAAGTTGCATAAAAACTACCTGATCATACAAGGGCTGGCTATCAGCCAGGATTCGTCAGACGCTTAACGGTTTTACAAGCGTCATTCTTTTATAGTAAAACCGGGCCATGCGAAACCATTCGCCCTCAGATAACACGCTGTCTGTTTTGGTTTTGCCAAGGGCTTGTTTAATAATCCCGGACAAATCCAGGTCACTTTGTGCCTGATTGGTTATAATCGAGACAATCTCAATATTATCAGGACAATAACCGCGCATATTATCGACTCTGTCCACTGACCAATCGGTTGCATTGTGTTCTGCAAAGGTAAAGGGGTTGCCTGTTATGAGCCAACAACCTTGGATTTGTTGTAATTTGTCACGCAAGTCATTAACGGTAAGGGATACTTCCAAGCCTTTGGTTAAGGCGCGATCGCGTAGGGTGAGTAGTTTATTTTCATAGCGATACGGTTTTTTTGGGTAACCTTTTGCAGTCTGGCGGCCTGATAGCCATAGTGGATTTGCTGACGGAGCGAGTCGCCAAAACGTTTACTATCCAGGGGGCAAAGCAAACCGGTAATGATTAAAACCAATTTCAAATGCTACATTTAACATGATACCCCTCTATAAAGACCCGTGACTGATTTGCCAGAGGTAATCTTATGCTGACTGAGGCGATAGTATATCGCTTGACCCTTACAAAGTGTGTAAGGTAAACGGGTATTGTGTGAGGTTTTAAATTTTGTGAAATTATGCTAGTTTCCAAGCTCAAACTTGGGAACTCTGTAGGCGAAGTTTAAGCTTTGCGTGACAACAAGTAGCCTCTAGGTAACAAAATGGAATCAAGGATGTGAATCCTGAATCCTTGTTCGGCGACATATATCTTGCGCTAAAATATATCTTGCGCTAAAACGATCGCTTCAAGCTCACCTTGATGCAGTCGGCCTAAAGCACCCTGCACATAAGCCTATCCTGTTGCTGAAAGTGTACGAACCTTTATAAACGTGGGCAGCGTATATTAATGGAATTTTTGAATAACTGCCTTAGGGGCATAAATGTCATCGATACAGTCGGCTAAAAGCTTAAGGCTATGCAGTCATTTACCGGCTTCATGATGAACAAGTCGGGCAGTGGAGTGATGTGATCAGTGTGATGGTGGGTGGATGCCAGGTTGGGCAACAGTGGGAGCGACGCCTACGTCGCGATTTGAAACGTTAGTCGCGACGTAGGCGTCGCTCCCACGATAGATCTACCCAGATTTTACAGATACCCTGCGTTCAAGGCAGGTTATCTGTCCCGGTTTAGTTGGTAGACCTTAATGTGAAGGTTGAGTGTCGGAAACGCCACTACTCGCTACGTTGGGGGCTGTCTTATTTCTGCCTGTTGCTTGTTATCGCTGTCTACCGGGAAAGAAGAGAATGGTTAATCGCGAATATTTCGGCTTTGTTTAAGGCAGGATCAGGTTTTCCCTGTATATAAGACGCGCTGGGATCAATAATAAAACGATTATTCATGGTAGTCCGGCCTATCAACATGCGAAACAGCATACTATCCCGATTAGTCAACGTCATTTCTGCGGTGATAAGGGATTGCCCCAAAATTAACCGGGTTTCTATCACATAACGCCGTTGTTTGTGGCCACCAGAATCCGACACCATACGCCGATCTTTAATGGGGGCGTGGCATTCAATCGCCACGTCTGAATTTTTTTGTCTGGGATGAATGGTAAACATAACCCAGCGCTGCCCGCCTTTTCGGTAGGGGTCAATAGCGAAAGCATGTAAAGCCGACGAACGTGCACCGGTGTCTACTTTAGCTTTAATCTGGGCAATGTTAAGTTCCGGTAAACTCACCCATTCGCGCCAACCCAACAGGGGTAGTGATGTAGATATGTGCGTCATAATGACCCTTTAAGCAATCAATCAACGGGCTTGCTGCTATTGCCCTGATCCAAAATTTGATTATCCGTTTTGATGTCACGCTTTCGTCCACGGTGTAGATGAATATTTCCGCGTTTTTTATTACGTGCTTTTACACGTCTGATATCCAGCTTTTGCTGATTAATTTCTACCAGTTTTAAATGTTGAAATATATCCGGAGGCATTTCATCGGGAAGTTCAATCAGTGTGTATAAGTATTGAATATTAACATTATGGATATTTTTTTTGTCGACACCTGACTCTTCAATCAGTACTTTTTTAAGCTGTTCCAGTGTGATCCGGTGTTTAGAGCCTACATCCAACCGGTAACGAACCATTTTAAGGATTAACGGCGAGTTGTTTGTCGGTAACTGAAGGTCTGTTTTTTTATCCTCCTGGCATGCGGGCGGCAATGTATTTTCAAGTGTCTGGGTTAAATACATCAACGCCGCTGCAAAGGTTAAGGTATCGATTTGCAGTTCAGCTGCCAAGGTGCTGATAAATTCACGTTGGCTGTCGATATTTGTGCTGTTTATAATGTGTTGTAGTCGATTTTTCAACGGTTCTTCTTTGTTTAAGGTGTTGATCATAAATTCTTTACTGGTTTAATCATGAGCAACTCAACGTTTTGTAACTATTCCAAGAGTGGATTTAAAAAAGTCGATGTAGGTATTTTAGATGCCTGTCATGGCACTGTTTATTTTTAGAAGTGATAACACTGCTTCTTTATGACCCTTACGATTCAGGCAATATTATACTTCGCGCGGTCACAACCCCGTTTTCTGATCGGCCATTTTATCCGATAGCGGCGTTGCAAAAACAGTTAAATAGCTAGCTATGCGCCTGTTTTTGCGCCTTGCTCCCGAATAAAATAACTCGATCATAAATTCCGTAAACATGACTGCGGGGGAGTATATAAAACCTATTGAATAATTTCCACATAAGCTTCATCACGCAGACGGCGCATCCAAAGCTCGGTTTCTTCTTCAATTTTTCGTTTACGAATGGCATCTCTAACCAGGTTCTTTTTGTGCTCAAGACTATCATCTTTATTTTCCCGGTCAAGAACCTGAATTAAATGCCAACCAAATTGCGTCTGTATGGGTTCACTGATTTGATTGATGTCCAATTTGGTCATGGCTTCTTCAAACGGCTTAACCAGATCACCGGGACTTACCCAGTCAAGTGAACCACCTTTTAATGCGGAACCTTTGTCATCTGAATGAGCACGGGCAAGAGAGGCAAAATCATCACCGTCTGCGATACGCACTTTTAATGCCAGCAAGCGTTTTTTAGCTTCTTCGTCATCTACCAACTCATTGGTTTTTATTAAAATATGACGCACCTTGGTTTTGGTAATAATATGATTATCAAGACCTTTTATTTCCAGCATTTTAATAATATGAAAACCGCTGGGACTGCGAACCGCATCGGCGACTTCGCCGGCACGCATTTGACTGACTTTATCAGCAAACAGTGTGGGTATATCATTAACAGTACGCCAACCCAGATCGCCGCCTTTAAGGGCATTATCGTCTTCTGATTCACTCATGGCGGCTTGGCTAAAATCTTGACCTGCCCGTAGTTTTTTAACCAGATTATCGGCTTTGCCTTGGGCTTTTTGTATCTCGGTGGCTGAGGCTGCTTCTTTAACAGCAATCAGTATATGACCTAAATGATACTGAGCTGCCTCTTCGCCCACTTTGCCCTGAGTTTCCAGATAGTGATCGACTTCTCTATCGGTCACTTTAATGCGTCCGCCTATTTCTCTGCTACGTAATTGGTTAATAATAATTTCATTGCGCATATTATCCAAAAAGCCTTTATAGGTCATGCCCTGATGTTCCAGTTCTGCTCTAAATTGCTGGAGGGTCATATTATTTCTTTGGGCAATGTCGGCTGCCGAATTATTAAGCATCTCTTCAGTAACCGTAATTCCGGCTTTTTCTGCCAGCTGGCGCTGAAGCCTATCGATAATCATTTTTTCCAGCACCTGTTTACGTAAAATAGACTCAGGAGGAATTTGTGTTTTACTGGCTTGTATTCTTTGTTCAATAGTCGATACTTCCTGGTTTAATTCTTGTTCCAGAATAACATCATCTTCAACAACGGCGGCAATTTTGCCAAGAACTTCAGCCGTTACGGGCAAGTTGCCCAGTAGTAAAAAGCTGGTCAGTAAAGAAATAACGGCTTTTTTCATCGTGTTCTGATTAATCATTGTTGAGATTTCCGGTAGCCATAAATTTCCTGTTGTAAGAAGTAATCCATATCGGTTCCAAGGGCGGACAAGCCTTTTAGTTCTACTTCGAAAAATATGCCGTTTTGGGCGGTACCGGTGAGCGCCAAGTTGGTGCTAGTGCCGATAATACTGCTGTTGACATTGGAAAGATTATTAATGTAATGCCGCAGCGCTATGCGAAAGCGCCAACAACAATTTTCTTTCTCAACGCCGAATAAAGCATCCTGGGTTTTATTATACAACATCGAATACTGCCAGCGCCCCATTGCCGACCAGTTGTCATAAATCGGATAATGAAATGACATGTCACTTTGATTAATGTCATTGGTTCGATCAGGTATCAACGGGTTTTTTCTATAAAGATAACCGATATTGAAAATCTCATTAGCCGGATTACGATAATGAATGCCGGCTTTGCCTCTCTCAAAATCGTGCAGGACAGGATTCCATTGCAAACCGCTGGTAACGGATAATTGTTTTGTTAGCTCGCTGGACAATTCAGTAACCAGATTTGAATAGCTGCCGGTTTGTACTGTGCTACCGGGTACCTGAAGGGGAGTTCCTGTGTACTGTAAAGTGACATTCCTGTCACGAAAATAAAAAATTTCGCCAACGCTCAATTTTAGTCGTTCCAATCCGGAATTATCATCAATCAGCCGCGAGGTTATGGCTGTTGTTACTTGATTGGCATCCTGTATTCTGTCGGTACCACTAAAGCTGTTTTCCCTGAACATGGCGTAGTAGTTAAAGTCATACAAGGCACTGTCAAATACGGGAATATTTTGTTGATTGGTATAAGGAACATATAAATAAAATAACCGGGGTTCCAGAGTATGCACAAATGAAGTGTTGGCAATATTAAAGCCTCGCTCCAGGCTGAGACCGCTATCAGCAGAAAAAATAGGCAAGGTTCTGGATTCGGAGCCGGATGCACCGGGTTGTAGGTTATTTAGCGCATACTGGGTGTGTTGTAAGGAAAGTTTGGGCGTCAAATAAGAACTGGCTGTTTGTAGTGGAATACTGATTGAGGGTTTGGTATTGATACGTTGAGCATTAACCTGGCTGGTTTGTTGAAAATAGACATATTCATTTTCCATGGCGGTGTTTAGCGGCATGAACTGAAAGCTATGATTCAGATTAAGGTTAATTTGGGGCAGTTTTCGATAAGGGAGAGCCGTAGTAATTGTTGTTGTATTAATGGTCTGGTAATTATCAACCAGACCTGTAAGAGAAACTCCTGGACCTGCATAATTAATATTGGCAAAGCTTCTAAGGTAATTGTAATTAGAGAAACTCAGAGCATTGCCCAATTCAGCGAAATAGGTTTTATCAGACACATAATTCAAATCCATGTTGGAATTGAAATTCGGGGCAAAGAGTGTGGTGTTCTTAATTGAGCCCAAATAGCGCGTAGTGTTGAGTACGCTATCATGAGGCATGAACTCCGCGCTCACATTACCCTTTGATTGTTCGGTCAGATAACGGAATTTGCCCGCCAATAAAGGGCCTCTTGTAGTCAATTCGCGGGGGATTAAAGTGGCGTCATAATTAGGGGCGATATTCCAGTAATAAGGTGCCGCCATGCGAAATCCACCGTACTTGGTAGAACCAAACGAGGGCGCAAGAAAACCGGAAAGCCGTCTGTTATCAATAGGAAAGGATAAATAAGGCGTATAAAATACCGGCGCTCCTTTAAATTCCATCCAGGCATTTTTAGCCGTTCCTTTGCCGGTCGTTTTATTCATTTTTAAGTCAGACGTATGAATAACCCAGTCCTGATTGCCGGGACGACAACTGGTATAAGCCACATCTTGGTATTGCGACAAGGTTTTACTTTGCCGATTATACAATTTTGCCTTGCCTCTTAAGGGCGTCTCGGATGCAATAAATTGCACATTTCTGAGTTTGGCTTGATCAGAGGCCAGATTGATCATGGCTGATTCACTGTGCAACGCCAGAGCATCTTCGCTGTAATAGACATTGCCGTGCATATCCATCACCTGTGAAACGCTGTCATAATTAGCGGTGTTGGATGATGATTGTTGATCGGCTCTGGACATTTTGACATTACCAACAAAATTTCTGATTTCACCATCGAAAACTTCTGCATAATTCGATTTGAGATCCATCGGTGAGGTTTCTCTTTTATCGGCCTGCGACACAAAATTACGTTTTGTGCCACGCGGCATATTGCAGTTTTCCCAAGGATCATAAGGGAGTTGTGACGTTAGCGTCTTAAAGGTTTGTTCCTGTTGTCGATCAAACGCGGGCGATAGTAGTCGCATCATGGGGGATTCGGCTGCCGCAATTTCGGCATTGCTTTCAGAATTAGGGCCGGCTGACTGACAGTTCCAGCTTTCAGCTGCTTTATTGGTGCCGCAGTTCCTGCCAACGTTTTTGGCTTCCTGGTCAGGAAGTATATTGCTATTGACCGTTGTTTTTTGGGATGCTGATAGTGGCGGTTGAGTGCTTTTAACGGCGTCAGTAACAACGGGTGGAGTCACTTGGGCGGATGCGGGCTGGGTGGCTGGAATGTGTTCAGCTGATTTAGCCGTAACCGGTGGAGTTACTCGAACGGGTTCTGCGATAACCGGTTGAAAAGGCTGTGCTTCAACCGGAGGCGTGTTTTTAACGGGCTCGTTTAAATCAGGCTGCGCTGCCTTGGCCGGTTCCGGCGTAACGGGAGTCGTTACCGCACTGGTTTTAACGGCCGGTTTTTGGTCACCGACACAAATCCATTCTTTGCTGTCTTTATTCTGCTCGCAATTCCACGATGCTTCATTGGCATAGCTGACAGATGCAGTTAAGGAGGGTAAAAATACTATAAATAAACGGCGAAGCATAGGCGGCATAAGTTTAGTAGCGTTATGGATCGTAAATCGAATAAAATGCTTAAAATGCATTTTACCTTAATTCATCCCAGCGTTATAACTAATCTAACCCAAACATCATGATGCTCGACAACTTAAGAAAAATATCCATGCTCGATTGGCTTGAGAATGATCTGTTACTGACCATTGCTTCTTGCGAACCTGCCTCCAGCGATGCCAGTTTTCGACGTTACTTTAGAGTCAAGGCAGCAGAGGGGCAATTTATTGTTATGGATGCGCCGCCGGAAAAAGAAAACATTGAAACGTTTATAAGAGTTGCCGCCTTATTGGCAGGCTCTCAGGTTAATGTTCCCGTTATTTTTCAAAAAAACCTCACTGACGGATTTTTGCTGCTTGAGGATTTTGGCTCGACGTGTTTTTTAGACCGGCTTAATCCACATAGCGCCACCGCACTTTATCAAAGCGCTTTTGATGCACTCTTTAAACTACAGTCCAATACGTCTTTACAAGACGGTACTTTGCCCCGTTATAACGAGTCACTTTTGCAGCGCGAGATGGGTATCTTTGAAGACTGGTTTTTAATTCAATGGCTGGATATCCAGATTCCCGCATCCCTGTGGGAAGCCGTGTGCACTATTTTGGTTGATTCGGCAGTGGAGCAGCCGGTCACCTGCGTTCATCGGGATTACCATTCGCGCAATCTGATGGTTTTAAATGACGATTCTCCAGGTGTTATCGACTTTCAGGACGCCGTTATCGGCCCGATTACTTATGATCTGGTGTCGTTATTGCGGGATTGTTATATAGCTTGGCCAACACAACAGGTTGACTTGTGGACGGAGCAATATTATCAGCGGCTTTTGCAGGCAAAAATCATCACCTGTCCGCCTGCCTGTTTTAAACGCTGGTTTGATTTGATGGGTATGCAGCGCCACCTCAAAGCGATTGGCATTTTTTCAAGGTTACATTTAAGGGATGGTAAATCCGGTTATTTAAATGACATTCCGCGCACCCTGAATTATATTACGACAATCAGTAAAGCCTATCCGGAACTGACCGGGTTCAGTGATTTTCTGCAAGCTCATGTTTTACCTGCGCTGCATGAGTTAACCGCTGTAACTCAAAAAGAGAGTGGTAGACAGGTATTGATAACACCATGAAAGTGATGATTTTAGCCGCAGGGCGAGGCGAACGAATGCGCCCCTTAACCGATCACACACCCAAGCCGCTTCTGCCGGTGGCAGGAAAGACTCTCATTGAGCACACCATTAAACAACTGGTTGCGGCGGGTTTTAACGATATTATCATTAATCATGCCCATTTGGGCCAGCAGCTGGAGCAGCACTTGGGCAGCGGTCAGCAGTATGGGGCAACTATTCACTATTCACCCGAAGGCGAGCAGGCACTGGAAACGGCGGGCGGGATTATTAATGCCTTACCTTTATTGGCTGATGCCGTTTTTTTGGTGGTCAATGGTGATATCGCGACTGATTTTCCTTTTGCCGAACTCAAAAACCGGACGGTTGATTTAGCCCATTTAGTGCTGGTTGATAATCCTGAACATCATCCTCAGGGAGATTTTGGGTTGGATGACACCGGAAAAGTGACTGAAAAGGATGCCGAGAAATTTACTTTTAGCGGTATTGGTTTATACCGTCCCGAGCTGTTCAGCAACATTCCCGCTGGAAGCAGTAAGCTAGGCCCCTTGTTACGCCAGGCCATGTCAACTCAGCGCGTTTCAGGACAAAAATTTGCAGGGTTCTGGATGGATATTGGTACTCCGGAACGCTTGCAGGAACTTAATCACTTATATACATCGAGAATACCTCATGCCTGATCATATTTACAAAAAAATAGAATTAACCGGTTCATCCACAGTTGGAATCCAAGAAGCTATTGAAAATGCTATTAGCAAAGCAGCGCAAACTATCCGGGACATGCGTTGGTTTGAGGTGGTTGAAACCCGTGGACATATTATTGATGGCAAGGTCGCGCATTGGCAAGTGACTATAAAAATCGGATTTTCTTTGTCCGAATAAAGGGCGCTAAATTGGCGGTAAGTCTTGTCTTGTCGCTTTTCTATAAAACTTAAAAACGTCAGTAACAGCAGTATTTATGCAAGAATTAATGATAACTAAATGCAGAAATGAAAAAACGGTCTATTATTTTCCGCATGTAAAAAATGAGAAATAGAATTTTATGAAGAAATGCTATCACTGCACTGTAAAAAAAATCTCGTTTTTTAAATGGTTTTATGGCTTACTATAAAAGTGTTTCTTTTAGTGCAAAGAAGTAACCTGAATACTTATCGTCGTGTTTTCTTTGTTTCTGTAGTGAATGAGTTGCCGTTTTAAGGGAGGGAGGCAAATTTTCTATTGGTACCGGTTTCAATTACTGCAATATTTAAAGTAATGGTTTTACCCGTTACAAGTAGTCAAAAAGTGCTTTCAACTTAATGCGAAACAGGTTAAATTTATTGTGCAACTCCAAAGAGAATGCATGCACAAAAAAAATTATATGACTGATATATTTTAAAGCTGGCACTATTTATGCTTTATTTTTAAAAAACTAAACATCACCTTTTGAAGTGCCATGAAATCAATCTGGAAAAACTATAAAACTGAAAGTGCTTATGATGAACTGATGCATTCTGAATGCCAGTCGCGCCCGGTAAGTCACCGATTATGCCAATACTTGGATTCACTTAAAAAAGAAGACATAGACAAGCGAAAAATAGCTGCGGAACTGGCTATTATGGAAATGGGTATTAGTTTTACAGTCTACAGTGACGAGGGAAATATTGATCGTGCATGGCCTTTCGACATTATTCCTCGCATTATGGATGCAAAAGAGTGGCGAGTGATAGAAAAGGGTTTAAAGCAGCGTTTAACCGCTTTAAACTGTTTTATTAGTGATGTTTATAGCGAGCAGGCTTTTATTAAAGACGGAAAAATGCCCGGTGATATTATTAACAGCTCCAAGAATTTCCGCAAGGAATGCATCGGCATGAAGCCCCGTCATAACGTGTGGGCTAATATTTGTGGCACTGATTTGGTGCGGGACAAAGATGGCGTGATGTATGTGCTGGAAGATAATTTACGGGTTCCCTCCGGGGTTTCGTATATGCTGGAAAATCGGGTTATTACCAAGCGTGTATTTCCTGAGTTGTTGCAGGATATTGATATTCTGCCCATCGACGATTATCCCACCCACCTGCATGACATGTTGTTGTCTATTGCTCCGCACCAAGATGGACACGTGACTTGTGTCGTATTAACGCCTGGCATTTACAATTCCGCTTATTTTGAACATGCTTATTTAGCTCAGCAAATGGGCGCACAACTGGTTGAAGGCAATGACCTGGTGGTCAATGACGACGATTGTGTCTACATGCGTACTATTGAAGGTCTGGAAAAAGTTGACGTTATTTATCGACGCATAGATGATGATTTTCTTGATCCTGAAGTATTCCGCAAGGATTCAACACTGGGTGTGCCTGGCTTGATGCGTGCCTGGAAAGTCGGTAATGTCGCCTTGGCTAATGCCCCTGGTGCCGGTGTTGCCGACGATAAAGTGGTTTATGCTTATGTGCCGGAAATGATACGTTACTATTTAAATGAAGAGCCGATACTACCCAATGTACCGACTTATTTGTGCAGTAATAAAGACGATCTTGATTATGTGCTGGAACATCTGGCGGAACTGGTGGTAAAGCCGGCCAATGAATCGGGTGGTTACGGCATGTTGGTCGGACCACATGCCACAGCAAAAGAAGTAGAGAAATTCCGGAAAATTATTCAAGAAGATCCCCGCAACTATATTGCCCAGCCCACGTTAGCGATTTCAACTGCACCAACTTTGTGCAAAGGTAAGCTGGAGCCGCGCCATATTGATCTGCGTCCCTTCATTTTACAAGGCGAAAATACTTTTGTAACGGCGGGTGGGTTAACCCGTGTGGCACTTAAAAAAGGTTCACTGGTGGTTAATTCCTCGCAAGGTGGCGGCAGTAAAGATACCTGGATTATTAATATGGAGGCCAACTAATGTTATCTCGCTCGGCAGAACGCCTGTATTGGCTAGCTCGTTACATGGAACGCACAGAAAACATTGCCAGACTGGTGAGTGTGCACATGAATTTATTAATGGATTTACCCAAGGGAGTGGAAATGGATTGGCGGCAATTGATCCTGATTAATACCTCTGAACAGGAATTCTATGAAAAAAACAACGTCGCCAATGAGCGTAATATCACCCGGTTTTTGTTGGTTGATACCACTTATCAGGGCTCGTTGATTTCTTCATTAAGCGCGGCGAGGGAAAATATTCGCACCTCACGGGAGTTGTTGCCGGATGAGGCTTGGGAGCAGGTTAATGAAATATATCTGTTTGCGAAAAATAATCTGGAGACTATTACCAACCGGCGTCAGCGTGTGCTGTTTCTTAATGAGATTCTTAAAGGCTGTCAGCGTTTTACCGGCTTATTATCAGGCTATATGAGCCATAATGATCCTTATCGATTTATTCGTTTGGGCAAAAATATTGAACGCGCTGATATGACGAGTCGTATCTTGGATTTAGCCTCTTTACTACTCTCAGAATCCCGTAGTGATGAAGCTCGCCAATACGAGACCATTCTGTGGATGAATATTTTAAAGGCTCTGAATGCCTTGTTGATGTACCGCCAACAAATGCACAGTAGAATAAATGGTGATGATGTGCTTAATTTTCTGTTGCAGGACGCCAATTTGCCACGATCGGTAAGTTGTTGCCTTGGTGAAATACATACTAGTGTTAGCCAACTGCCTAATAATAATGGCTTGCCACAGAAACTTACTGAACTGGAGATGTATGTAAAAGCCATGGATACCCGGCAAACCACGCAAAACCAATTACGTAGTATTCTTGACGGCTTACAAAACAAGCTGGGAGAATTACACGCCCATATTGCAGATAACTGGTTTTTAATCGCGGCGGGCGAGTAAGTCCTTAAAAGCAGATATTTCACCACGAAGGATACGAAGATTTATTGCTTCGGGTTCCTTCGGTTAACTTCCGGACAGGTTTTGTGATTAACGCTTTTTATGGATTTATCGTGTTATTGTTTTTTTAGTGAGCTTGGTATTTGACAGGCGCAGAAGACACGCTAAGGTGTGGGCCTTCCGGGCTATCTGTGACGTTGAAATCCAGGATAAACCGATTATCCTCCGGAAATAGTTCATCTTTGCGCTGAATCATGGCACCTATGAAGTGAATGGTCGTTATTGCAGGTGCCTGGTTGCTGTCTTTAGAATACTTCCCCATTTCTGCTTCCAGCTCTTGCCTCATTTTCGGCATTTCATCGATAAATGCAGTCAGCTTTTCGATGCGGTCTTCTTTTGGCAACACTGCAATATTCCATGCCACGGCCGCTAGTGCTATAAGGTTCTCAAATTCCTTTGTGGATAGCTTTTCAGGTTCAAACGGTTCACACAATTCTAATAACGCTGCGGATAATTTAATGCCGACAAACCGTTTTGGTTGTCTTTGCTGGTGTTTTTTTCGGCTTGCTTTGCCCATGGTTTACTCTCAACAGTGCCAATATTTTTACTAAATAGTAGGGCGATTCGTTTTGAACAGTTCCTTATTGATATTCGCGGTAGTTGCCTTACGTGGGACGTTGACGGCTTTATAACACCATACGCATGGGTCTGTGCGACTTTTTATCCAGCGCAGGCAAGGCCGCAATCGCTTCGCGCAGTTTGGTTTCCCAGCTGCGTCTAAGCTGCAACATATAATCATCATCATCGTCAAAACAGTAATATTCATCCAGGCTAAAGCTGTCTTTACGATAAATAAGCATTTCAACAGGTGAGCCGACGCTGGCATTACTACGAATGGTAGAGTCCATGGACACCAGACAACACCGCGCGGCTTCGTCTATGGGTGTGCCCAGTTTAAGAAATCGATCCAATATGGGTTTGCCGTATTTACTCTCGCCAATTTGCAGAAAAGGGGTGTTGGCTGAACTGGTTATGCTGTTGCCTTCTGCATAAACCATGTAAGCGCCATGTGGATCAGTGCCAATTTGACCCGCTAAAATGAAGCTGGCAGATGGGTTAAACGCGGTTTGTCCCTCAGAGCTTTTATGCTGTTTTTGTTTATCGACACTGACGTGGCCCAAATATTCCGCTGCTTCAAACAAGCTTTCCACGCTGTTAAAATTGATTCTGGCGTTCTTGATTTTGTCGCGGTGTAATTGTTCCAGCACCGCTTGGGTAGTGGCCAGGTTTCCGGCGCAGAGTAGCACAATCTTACGGTCACTGGTCGTATCAAAAGCGTGCATTTTGCCATGTGTGCTGACATTATCAATACCGGCATTGGTTCTTGAATCAGAAACCAGAATAAGTCCTTCATTTATAGAAGCTGCAATACAATAAGTCATCAACGTTTAGCCATCGTAATTTAAGTTTTATGGGTTAATTATCCAGCAAATCAACCCGAACGTCCATGTTGTTTAACAGACAGCCGGAACCGAACTGATGAAATATGGAAACATCCGCAGCATCGCGCCCGAAAGCAATAACCACCCGACCGCCTCTAAAGTCAATTTGTGTGGGGTCAAAGCAATACCAACGGTCGCCAATATAAGCTTCAAACCAGGCATGTAAATCCATCGGTTGTAGATTATGCAGGTAACCTACGACCAGTCGTGCCGGTATGCTGATACTGCGACAAAGTGCTATGGCAAGTTGGGCAAGATCCCGGCACACGCCATAGCCATGATGATGCACTTCAACAGCGGATAGTGGAAATTCACTGGAGCCGGGTAAATACTGGATGGATTCGCGAACCCAAGTATTAATTTTATTCACTTGATCGTAACCAGGCAGGGCATCAACCGTAATATCTCTGGCAAGATCGCCAAACCGGTCAGATTCGCAATAGCGACTGGGTAACAGAAAGGTAAGTACTTCGTTGGGAAGGTGCTGTATTTCAACAAAATAAGTTCCCGGTGCAATATCAATGCTGTCAGGCACCATGACCTCGGCTGAAGTATGGATCAAAAAATCTCCAATCGGCGCAACCAAACGCTGATACGAATTGCCGAAACTGTCAGTGCTTTCTATAATGGGTATCACGGGTTTAATGGTATAGACCTCGCGGTTTATCCATTGCTGTAAGCCTCTGAATGGACGCAGCATTAAAATTAAAACACTCGCTTCAACTATCTGGAAATTGAGATTACAACTCACCCTTAATTTCATATTAATAAACCCTGTGTAAATAATGGCATCTATCATTTTCGCACGGAAGCAGTAAGTAGTTTAGCTCATAAAACAAAGCCGGTCAGGGTTTGCAATCCCGACCGAAACGTTTGAAGACTTCAATGGTCTTCAAAACGTAAGTGATTGGGCTAAAAACCCCGTCACGCTTCAGTTTTAAACTGTCAACAGGAAAATGAAGCATGCCTCAATAAATAATCGTAACTACTCAGTCAGTCGTTAAAAAATAGCACACAGATGACACGGATTTGACTGATAGACACGGATATGGGACGTATTTTAATCCCATGGGTGACGATCTACAGCTGGGTCACGCGTTGAATAGTTTTGTACTTTTCTTGGCTACCAACTTAAGACGGGACACTGAGCAGCAAAATGATTCGCTAAGTGCCAAAAATTCCGTCATTCCGGCAGGGATGCCGGAATCCAGTCACACGGATGTGAAGCTGTAGTTTGGCATAGACACTAAATCATGCGGCAATCCTATCGGAAAGTTACCATCCATGACACTGGATACCGGCATCCTTGCCGGTATGACGGCGTTAATTAAAATTTCTTGCCCGGCTTAAGTGGATAGTAATTTTCTTTAATTCATTGGTTTTTCGAGCTTTAAACATCCAATGATTCAATTTCTTTATAAGCGTGGTTTAGCCAGATTTTAACCCGCTGTCTTTCAAGTAAACCCAAGGCATCGAGGCTTTCGGTATCTTTGTTTTTTGCAGCCCAAAAACTGTAGCTGTTACTGTCAATCTTGGTCATTACCGGTGCATGAAGACGCTTTAATGTAATAACCCTGGCATCAAAAGCCAAGGCCCGCTCTTTAACGCCCGACTGTTCCAGAATTTTAAAGTGCTCATCACGCAGTTGGTTTTGCACCAGAATATAATTAAGACGCGTACCATATTGGTCGAGTAATTTGTCCAGTAAGTCTACGCAATCTTTGCCGGAATCCATGACGTTCCAATAGTAGATAGAAATCCCCAGTTCTTCTGCCAATTCCAGTACACCAGAGTCCTCTATCCACTCACCTAACGGTTGATGGGTTTGTGCCGCAAGATCAACCAGAATACGCTCTTCCGGCAGTGTTGAAGCTGCCTCTATAATCGCATCCAGGCTTTGGTAATTGTCGATCACCGTTGGTGAGGCGTAGTCACTGTAAAAACGCAGCAAGGAACCATGCGACCGGTCGGTATCAAAGCCGACAAAGGGAATGTTGTTATCAATCATGTATTGAGCCAGTAGACGCGCAACAACCGATTTTCCGATACCGCCTTTTTCGCCGCCGATAAGATGAATAGTACTCATATAAACTCCTCTAAGTTAAAAATTGATTAGGGTAAAAGGTAATACAGGTTCAAGGCTAAAGGCTAAAAAAAAACAGTGTGAGGGTAACCTAACTCACCCTTTCGCCTTGCACCTTGCGTCTTTCGCCTCATTCCATTCTCAACACATCCACTGACACTGATAGCGTATGTTGACCGCCGCCAAAGGCAATGCCTTTTAGCGGGGTTACATCGGCATAATCACGTCCCCAGGCCAAGGTGATATGTTGATCTAATGGTACGGTATTATTGGTTGGATCAAAATCCAGCCAGCCCATACCGGGAATGTAAACTGAAAACCAGGCATGAGAGGCATCAGCTCCTACCAGACGCGGCTTACCGGGTTCAGGCAATGTCTCGACATAACCACTGATGTAGCGAGCGGCTATTCCATACGCTCGTAAACAACCGATAGCCAAGTGCGCAAAATCCTGACAGACACCTCGGCGAAAACTGAGCACCTCAGACAAGGGTGTAGCGATGGTGGTAAAGGTTGGGTCGTAGGTAAAGTCTTTGTAAATTCGCCCCATTAAATTATGTACAACTTCCACCAGTGCCTGATTGGGTTGGAACGAGCTCTCGGCATACTCCGACAGCTCAGGTGTAATAGTGATCATGGGTGAGTCCAGAATGTATTGTCGGGCATCCAGTATTTCGAGATTATTATCCTGGTTTTGTAGTTGGGTTTGAATCTGCTGACTTTGTGACTGTCCTTGCAGGGGTGTTCCCTGTAACAGGTTACGCACCTGTTCCCAAGTCATTTGATTAAACAAATCCAAATTGTTTTGCTTGGGAAATATCGTTACCTCACTGATTGCGGTGACGATGAGTTGAGTGTGGGGCTGCTGGGTAGAAAAATAAACAACGCGATTACCAAAAAAATCAACCCGCTCGCGAAGATCCATAGGCGTTGGCTTAATGTCAAAATGATTGCTGTGGCAGTGTTGACGCCAGAAATTACGAGGCTGTAATTTGGCTTCATTCTGGCACAAACCGACTGATTGACTGTAGTGATAGAGCGTCGTGTGGGTAATACGGTATTTCACAGTTCATCCTCGGCGCTATTGGGCATTAGCAGTTGTGAGGTCTGCGAGTGACTGAAATAAGCTTCGGCGATCACTTCTGCAAACCGCCACAATAAATCAGTCGTATTCGATAGCAAGCTTTCCAAATCGGTATAGATACCTTCATTTTCATCAGCCAGGGTTAATTCGGACATATTACACAGGCGTAAATCAGTATAGGTTTTTAAAATTAAACGTTCCTCTTCGCTTAGACGGCTTTTACTTTTTACTTTGGGCAAGGCGGCCACATGAACCGATAACTGATGTAGTTGATAAGCGACCGAGCGTGGATGCGTTTCATCCAGTAACAACAACTCCAGTACCATCGGTAACTGGATAAAAGAACGGTAGCGGCGCTGATAAATAGTTAAACTGTCAGTTGATACTAAAACCGCCTCAAGCACCTGATTTTGCAAGGTATCTTCGTGTCGTAGTGCCAATGTTGAGCGGAGTAAGGCAATCAGTGACAGTGCACGTTCCAGTCGCCGTCCACTGTCAAGCATTAACCAGGCGGCTTCACGGGTCATGCTTTCATTGGTTAAACCGGTAAAGGCGACGATGCCGGTAATCAAATCATCCAGATGATCCTGTAACTGTTCGACCGTGATTTCATTATTAACGACCCGTTGTTGCCAGCGACGTTGAATGTTATCAACACTTCGCCAGGTATCTTGTGACCACAAGTCACGAATGTTAAATGCCGCTTGAATAAGTGCTTGAATATTGGCCGTCAGCGAGCCTTTGCGATGTCCCTCTTTAGCCAACGATAGCAGTTCCGCCTCGGGGGTTTTCAGGAGCTGGGTATCGCCTTTAACAAATCCGGGATAGGTTCCGGTGACTTGGGTTAGGGTGCGCAGTAATACTTTAAGGCATTCATCGTCAATAGGGTCTTTGAATTCCAGTGTTTCCCTAAGTTTTAGCAAGATGGTGCGCAGCAGTCGTGTGGCCGCTTCAATACGTTCCAGATGTCGACCTACCCAAAACAGATTGTCCGCAGCACGGCTGGTCAGCGGTTCGGTGACGGCATCAATATGTTGATTACGTTTGGGTTGCGTCCATATACTGACCGGTTTGTCCGGTTCCGATGCCAGTACCCAAGTGTCTTTGCTGATGCCACCGGCTTGGTTTGAAACGATAAAATTATCTTTTTGGCGGGCAACGCGGGTCAGTCCGCCGGGCATCACCATATAGTCATCGCCGCTTGCGACTACAAAGTTTCGTAACACAGCGTTACGTGGTTCGATTTGATGGTCGATAAAGGCGGGTAGCGTTGAGAAACTGACTTGTTCCTGGCCGATAAACAAATGCGGTTTAGCTAAAATTTGGCAGCGCAGGAGGTCTTTTTCTTTGCTGCTTAATTCACCGCCAAATACGGCATGATTAACCGAAGTACGATTGATCGGTTTAATAACCAGTCGTTCAAGATTTTGCAGAACAAAATCACGCTCACGACGTTGTCCGCACCACCAGGTTGCGACCGAGGGTAGTTTTAGTTCCTGATTTAAAAAATAGCGGGATAATCTCGGTAAAAAGGCCAACAAGCCGGGATTTTCGAGAACGCTGCTGCCCAACGGGTTGGCAATCGCAACATTTCCGCGCCGAACCGCTTCCAGTAATCCGGCCACACCCAACTTTGATTCACTGCGCATTTCGAGCGGGTCGCAAAAAGAGTCATCAACGCGGCGCAAAATAACATCCACAGGTTGCAGGCCAGCCAACGATTTAAGCCAGACACGACCGTCACGTACCGTCAGATCGCCGCCCTGAACCAAGGTATAGCCAAGATAAGCCGCTAAATAGGCGTGTTCAAAATAGGTTTCATTCAGCGGTCCTGGCGTAAGAATGACGATACGAGGATCTTCTTTGTTGTGCGGCGCAATATCAACCAGTCCTTTATGTAGCGCCTTGAAAAAACCGGATAAGCGATGTACCTGGGTTTCACGAAAAATATCGGGCAGCACGCGTGTCATGACGGTGCGGTTTTCCAACGCATACCCGGAACCTGATGGTGCCTGGGTGCGATCATCCAATACCCACATGCGTCCGCTGGGGCCGCGTGCAAGGTTGGCTGAATAAATAGTCAGGTGTCGAGGCTGATTTTGCAAGGCACCGACACAAGGATGCAAAAAACCTTCATGGCCAAAAATCAGTTCAGCGGGCAGTAAGCCTTTTTTTAGCAGGGTTTGTTTGCCATATATATCCTTTAGTATCAGATCGAGCAGTTCTGCGCGTTGCTTAAGGCCGGCTTCAATAACGATCCATTCTTCGCTACTTATCAATAAGGGAACGGGATCAAGACGCCAGGGTCGGGTCAGACTTTCCGAGTCGCCATACACATTGTAGGTAACCCCGTTTTCACGTAACAAACGTTGAGCTTCTCTGCGGCGTAGCTCAAGTTTTTCGCTACCCATGCTTGCAAGCGCAGCCATAAAACGCTCCCAATAGGGCAGCGCTTTATTTTCGGTGGCATACATTTCATCGTAGATGCCAAGCTGCGTCGCGTAATATTGCGTACCAATATCATTGGCAGGGCTTTTGTTGTTACGCACGTATCATTCCTTATGTTTATTCATTGTCGGTTTTATTTACATATACTCCGCACGGTCACATTTTCGATTTTCTGATCGGCCATTTTATCCGATGGCGGCGTTGCAAAAACAGTTACATAGCCAGCTATGCGCCTGTTTTTGCACCTTGCTCTCGAATAAATGACCGATCATAAATTCCGCAAACATGACCGCGCAGAGTATATCACTGAGCGTTGCTTCCATTATTACCGACGTCAATAACTTAAAAATCAGCTTTTTTTTCAAATCAATATTGACTTACCTTATCGCTGGTAGCAGACCTGACCGGCTTTATTAATCTGTCAGGTCTGCTACCGGTCTTTTTTTACCGTCTAAAATTGAAGGCTCTCAAGATCGTTGATTAATATCCTGATAGTGGCGAAGTGTTTCGCCCGTGTATATTTGGCGGGGGCGGTAAATAGTGACTTTTTCACCGTGAATCATTTCACGCCAATGTGCCAACCATCCGGGCATGCGCCCGATAGCAAATAAAACGGTAAACATATTGGTGGGTATTCCAGCTGCACGCAGTATTAAACCTGAGTAAAAATCGACATTGGGATATAAATTGCGGGAAATGAAATAGTCATCTTTCAGGGCAATTTCTTCGAGGCGTCTGGCAATATCCAGAAGTGGATCATTGAGGCCTGGTTTGTTAAGCAGTTTGTCACAATGCTGTTTTAAAACCTGGGCGCGTGGATCAAAGTTTTTATAAACACGGTGACCAAAACCCATTAATCGACACCCTGAATTCTTGTCTTTGGCTTTATTAATAAATTCAGTTCCATCGCCGCCTTCAGCGTGTATCTGTTCCAGCATTTTAATCACTTCCTGATTGGCACCACCATGGCGTGGTCCCCATAATGCCGCAATGCCGGAAGAAATTACCGCATACACATTAGCCATACTGGAGCCTGCCGTGCGCACGGATGAGGTGCTACAGTTTTGTTCATGATCCGCATGCAGTATCAACAGCATATCAATGGCGCGGACAATGTCAGCATCCAGTTGATAATCGCGTACTGGCGATGAGAACATCATGTTCATAAAATTACTGGTATATTTATACTTGATGGAAGGATAAACCAAGGGTTCTCCGATTGATTTTTTATACGAAAATGCCGCAATGGTGCGTACCTGAGAAACCAGGTTGGCAACAATTTGGATCTCTGTGGATTCATCCAACTCATCAGGCAGCGGATAAAAAGTAGACAATGATGCCACCATGGTCGCAAGAATACCCATGGGGTGAGAGCCGCGCGGGAAACCGCTAAAAAAATGATGTACATCCTCATGAATAATGGATGATTCATTAAGGCGGGTCGAAAAAGTCAGCAACTTTTCACTGGTCGGCAATTCGCCATAAAGCAACAAATAAGCCACCTCAACAAAGCGCGAATGTTCAGCCAACTCTTCTATGGGATAACCCCGATAACGGAGAATGCCTTTTTCGCCATCGATAAAAGTGATGGCGCTTTCACAGGCACCGGTATTTCCGTAACCGTCATCCAGTGTTACATACCCGGTTTCGCTACGTAACTTGGTAATATCAATGGCTTTTTCACCTTCAACACCCATGTAAGTCGGCAATGAATAGGTTTTATTTTCCAGTGTCAATGTAGCCGGAGTTAGCAGTTTTAATTTATCGCTCATTTAAAAAATCTCCTGGTAAGGTGTCGTTATTTCTGACGGGTGTTCGATGCGAGTTAATTCACGCACGCAACAACCGGTCATTATTGTCGTTTTTTTTTCATTTCGGCGGGCAGAAAAAACATTGCCTGCCTTATATACTGCGCGGTCAAATTTCCGGTTTTCTGAGCGGCCATTTTATCCGATAGCGGCGTTGCAAAAACAGTTACATAGCCAGCTATGTGCCTGTTTTTGCGCCTTGCTCTCGAATAAAATAACTCAATCATAAATTCCGTAAACATGACAGCACGGATTATAAATCCGCAATTATCGATTGCGATGACGTAAATCCAGCGTAAAAGGATAATCGGTACTTAACTCTTCCGCAGGCGGTGCCATCGCTCTTGGCGCTGTATCGGCAATACTGAATTTTGCCAGTAACGGTTTATCTGACGCAGCAACCCGGGTGGTCGCCATCGGTGGCCTGATAATAACGCCGGGTGTATGGCCATAGTCCCAGAAACGGGTCATGCGTCGTGTTTCGGCTGCATAATCGTTAACCGGAAAATCATCATAACTACGACCGCCGGGATGCGCGACGTAATAAGTACAGCCACCCACTGAACGGCCATTCCAGGTATCAATGACATCAAAAATCAAGGGCACATGTGGGGCTATCGTAGGATGCAAGGCTGAAGGTGGTTGCCATGCCCGATAACGCACACCGGCAACAAATTCACCTTTGCGACCGGTGTTGCGCATGGGTAAGCGTCGACCGTTACAGGTAATGACATAGCGCCCTTCAGTAAAGCCGGTGACCGATACCTGGATGCGCTCAACCGATGAGTCTACATAACGTGCGGTGCCGGTGCTACTGACCTCTTCGCCCAGTACATGCCAAGGCTCAATGGCAAAACGCAATTCCATATCAATGCCGTTAATCTGGGTATTGCCATAACGTGGAAAGCGGAATTCGAAAAACGGCTCCAGCCATTCCAGATCAAAACCAAAACCGGCACGTTGCAAGTCTTTAGTGACTTGCTTCATGTCTTCGCGGACATAATGCGGCAACATAAATTGGTCATGCAACTCGGTTCCCCAGCGCACCAAGTCGTGTTTATAGGGTTCGCGCCAGAACCAGGCAATCAATGACCGCAGCAACACGATTTGCACCAGTGACATTTGGGCATGTGGCGGCATTTCAAAAGAGCGCAGTTCCAAAATACCCAGTCGGCCGGTTGAGCTATCGGGCGAATAGAGTTTATCAATACAAAACTCGGAACGATGCGTGTTGCCGGTTATATCCGTCAGTAAATGACGCAGCAAGCGATCAACCAACCAAGGCTCGGGAACTTCGCCTTCGGGTATTTGTTGAAAAGCAATTTCCAGCTCATAGAGTTTTTCATCCCGACCTTCATCAACGCGAGGGGCTTGACTGGTGGGGCCGATAAACATACCTGAAAACAAATACGATAAACCGGGATGGTGTTGCCAGTAAGTAATCAGACTGCGCAATAAGTCAGGACGACGCAACAGCGGGCTGTCGGTCGGCATTTCCGCACCCATGGTAATATGATTGCCGCCGCCCGTTCCGGTATGACGACCATCCTGCATAAATTTTTCAGTGCCCAGTCGGGTCAGGTGCGCCTGTTCATAAATGATGTTGGTTTTTTCCACTAACTCCGTCCAGGTTTTGGACGGATGAATGTTCACCTCGATGACGCCGGGATCCGGTGTAACCATTAAGCGTTCGATACGATAATCACGAGGCGGCTCATAACCTTCCAGTACCACCGGCATTGCCAAACTTTCAGCGGTGGCTTCAATAGCAGCGACCAGTTCCAGATAGTGTTCCAGCAACGTCAGCGGCGGCATAAAGATATACAACCGGCCTTCTCGCGCCTCTACACACAACGCGGTATGTGGTACTTCAACTTCGGCGGTTAAATCATCACCCACTGCCTGGTCAATAATTTCCGGATGTTCTCTTTTTTTGATTTCAATGTGGCTATATCGGCGCGTCACTTCACCATAATAATCGCCCAGTTCCGGCAAGTCTCCAAACAGGCTTTGGGGTTCTTGCGAATCACGTTTGTCAGGCGCAACCCAAGGCAAGCTATCCAAGGGTAAACGCATGCCCATGGGAGAGTTTCCTGGAATCAGAAACATCGCACCGCGTCGAAAATCCCAAGGGCCGCTTTTCCAGCAGAGTTCAGACCAATTCCATTTAATCGGCAATGTAAAACCGACGGGCTGATCCAAACCCACATCCAATAGCTTGGCTAAGGTTTTACGTTCAATAGAGTCTTTCAGGTTGATTTTTGAAGGGTCAAGGTTTTCAGGCAATGTGCCTTCTTGCCAGAGATAATAAAAACTATCTTCAAAAGCGGTCTCAATATAGCGAGACTGAACCCCCAAGCGCTGACTGATTTGGTGAATAAATTTTTGCGCCTGTTTGACGGTATGACCGTAATCTTTGTTAATGTCGGCAAGCAAATCCGGATTGCGCCAAATTGAGGCACCATCTTTGCGCCAAAAAATGCCATATTGCCAGCGCGGTAACGGCTCACCTGGATACCATTTACCTTGACCATAATGCAACATGGCTCCTTTTGCAAAGACATCCCGTAAACGAACGGTCAATTGTTGTGCACGCTCACGTTTGTTTGCACCATCAGCGTGCGTGTTCCATTCGTCGCCTTCCATATCATCGACCGAAACAAAGGTAGGTTCACCGCCCATGGTCAAGCGAACATCGTCTTCTATTAGCTGTTGATCAACATATTGACCCAGCTCATCAATGTGATACCACTGCTCATCGGTATAAGGTTTGGTCACTCGGGGATCTTCGTGCAAACGATCCACGGTATTACTGAATTCAAATTCCACTTTACACTTGTCAGTGCCGCCGGTTACCGGTGCTGCGCTGGCAGGATCCGGCGTACAGGCCAAGGGAATATGGCCTTCGCCGGTCAATAAACCCGAAGTAGGGTCTAGTCCTACCCAGCCTGCGCCGGGTATATAAACTTCTGTCCAGGCATGTAAGTCAGTAAAATCGTGCTCCGGGCCTGAAGGGCCGTCCAGTGATTTTATATCAGACGTTAATTGCACCAGATAACCGGAAACAAAGCGGGCGGCCAGTCCAAGATGGCGCAGTACCTGCACTAATAACCAGGCTGAATCCCGACACGAACCACTGAGTATTTTCAGTGTATCTTCACAGCTTTGTATGCCAACTTCCATGCGGATGTTATAGCTGATGGCTTCAAAAACAGCGCGATTAATATCGACTAAAAAATCATTGATAGAGCGCTTTCTGATATCGAATGCTTTTACCCACTGTACCAATAACGGGCCGTTTTCAGTTATTTCCAGATACGGCTGAAGTTCTTTAAGGGTCAGTGCATCGTATTTAAAAGGATAGTTCTCTGCATATTCTTCAACAAAAAAATCGAAGGGGTTAATCACTGTCATATCAGCAATAACTTCAACTTCAACACTGAGTTTTTGGCATTTATCAGGAAACACCACGCGTGCAACAAGATTGCCAAAAGGATCCTGTTGCCAATTAATAAAATGATTCTTGGGCTCAATGCGTAAGGCGTAAGCCTTGATAGGTGTCCGGCTATGGACGGCAGGACGTAATCGAAACACGTGAGGTGACAAGGATACTGGTCTATCAAATTTGTATATCGTTTTGTGACGAATGGCGACGCGAATGGTCATATTTTTTTTCCTATTGCCCGATGGTTGGTTTGGCTTTTTACAACACCAGTTTTTGTTTTAGTCAGTGGTATGCAATACAGTTAGCAATAATTGTTCCATATTTTTTATCTTTACAAAAATAGTTAACAATTTTTTTGTATCAAGAAGATTGAAGGAATGTGTAGCCCGGAAACTTCTATTGTTGTCTGAATGGTCACAATCTTCTCGCATGTTTTACAGTAAACATCAGGCAAGCTTGGTCTCCCCACGAAACCGGGAAGAGCAAAAAATACCTGGCAATTTTTTTACAAAATATAGCAGGCAATAAAAAAGCCTATAAGGATTTTTTATTGCGGTGTACAAAAATTTTATTTCAATTCATCTATCAGTGCTTGAGCGACTTTTTGTTGCTCGGTCGAGCCTTTTTCCAGTACTTCACAAGCCAACTTTTTAGCCGTTTCCGCATCACTCATATCAATATAGGCTTTTATCAAATCCAGCTTGGTTTCCATCTCGTCCCTGTCCGTTAAATCAAAAACATCAAGTGTCCCCCCGTCAATTTTTTTTCCCTGTAAATCTGGCGCGGGCTTGTCCAAATAAAAATCTCTATCAAGCGAATCATTGGAAAAAATGATATTTAAACCCGATGATTCATCAGTCTGCTTGTCAATAAGCAGGGCATTTTCAACGGTGCCTTGTGCAGCAGCGTTATCAATTTCATCGGTTTTTATTGCTTTGGTTTCATTTGATTCAAACTCAAGCTCAAGCGCTTCAAATTTGTTTTTAATCGCCAACTTTGGCGTTTTAAAAACAACGTCGCCTGAAGCGTCACTTGATGTTTCAATTTTTGGTGCAGGGGTGCTTAAATCAAAGTCAATACTGCCGTTATTTTTCTGTTCGTTAATAGCGTTATCTTCACCGGGAACTAAATCAAAATCCAACAAACTATCCGTTGTTTGAGGGCTTTTTTTAATAACCTCATTAGTCAATGATTCCCCAAAAGAGGGCGGTTTGCTAGCGGCTATTTGATCTTTTTTAATCGTGTCAAACTCAACCAACTCTTCCGTCTTTTTTCCAGCGGATATCGTTTCTTTTGGAGAAAATGCATCGACTTCAGAAAAAAACAAGGTTGAATCCTTGGCGATTTCACGCCCAATTTCACTTACTTTTGACCAAAATTCAAGGTCATCTTTTTTACCTGCTTTGGCTAACTCGTTGGCACAGGTTTCAAAAGCGTATTTATTTTTGCTTAAATAAAAAATATTCAGCAATTTTAATTTACAATCATCACGATTAGGTTGATCTTTAAGAACTTCACGCAGCAATTCTTCCGCTTCTTGATAGCGACCATAAGCCAAATAAAGGTCAGCTTCGGCAACCAGATCAGTTTCACTTTGGCCTGTATCAAAGGTATCCAGGTCGCCGATTGTAAACTCACTCAATAGTGAGTTTTTGTCAGTTGCATCGCTCTCTTTTTCACAGGAAACAGAGAAAAAATCAGTAGATTCAGGCGTGTTACTCCCGATTAACGAAGCAAAAAACTGCTGATTATTTGTTCGTTTTCGCCACCAAAACCAGCCCAGCAATGCTAATAGGGTCGCGCCAACACTGCTCCACAAATAATAGTGTGTACCGGAAGTCGTGGTTTCCGGTTGTGCTTGAATAACGGGTTGGGTAACAGGCAGTGTAGGATGTTGCGTAACCGGATTGATAACTCCGGATTGACTCGGCGTTGCTTGAACAGGTTCAGTTTGCACAACCGGTTTTGACGGGGACTGATTCTGTAATGCCGCAAGTTGCTGGTCTTTTAATACCAGTATTTGTTGCATGATGGCCAGCTGTTTTTCAAGCCCGGCCACTTTATCCTGTAGCGCGTCATTGACTGGAGAGGTCGCACTGACTAGCTCTTTATCAATGGCTTTAGACTCCGTTGCATGAGCGGTTGTCTGCTCGTTTTCCGGTGCTATAGGTTCATTTTCAGCGACATCTGCTTGGGTAGGGGCAACTAAGGTTAACTGCTTGTCGGGGCTTTCTTTTTTAATCGATTCTGCTGTAGCAGGTGTCCGTTCAGCCTGATTTCTCCAGGCTTTTGTGTGCCGATTGAATTCAGCCAACGCTTGTTCCCGTGAAAGTTTTAAAGCCATTGCACTTTCCGGAATCTTCAGGATTTTTCCAGACAGCAATCCATTAACATTTCCTCGGTAAAATGCCTGAGGATTTTCTTCATACAGGGCTATCATCATTTGTTCTACAGATACCCCAGACTGTTTACCCGCCTGTTCAGCAATTTTCCAAAGTGTATCGTTTTTAGTGGTGGGGCCATATTCACCGGCTTCACTTAGTCGCCTTTCAACCCTTGTTTGAGGTGTTGGCAAGAATTTATATGACGGGATAGTTGACGGTTCAGGCATGTAATTTTCAGCATTTGACAAGGGGGGGATATAAGCTGCCGGTGGATCCAGCAGCACAGTAAACTCACGATATAAAATACCTTTTGGCCAGATCACTTGCAGCAAAAAATTCAGAAAAGGTTCCGTTACCGCTTCTCTTGAACTGAGTTTAATAATAACTGAACCATTAACACCGGTTGTTGTTTCAAATTTTATCTTTGACAGAAAAGAAGTCCAAGGGATGCCCGCTTCATCAAACTTGTCTGGCGGTGCCAGATTTACTTTGATGTCAGATACCTTATCACCCGTGGATGTCACTAATGAAATTTCAGCTTCCAGATTCTGATTAAGGGCCGAGTGCAATTTAATATCACCAATGCCTAACGAATATCCACTGGCAGGAGCCAGTAACGATATCAATGCTAACGTTTTAGTTAAATTATGCACACTGCCAACCTTTAATCTACTGGTCACACCCTCATATTTAAATTATCAAACATAAGGTTAATAGGTAGCCTAGATATAATTTTTTATCAGCACTTCAGCAATTTGTACGCTGTTTAATGCTGCGCCTTTTCGAACATTATCACCGACAACCCACAAATCAATACCTTGGGGATGCGATATATCCTCTCTTATGCGTCCAACAAACACGTCATCATGACCCGATGATTCAGTGACCGCTGTTGGGTAACCGCCATTTTTACGCTCATCCATAACCGTTACACCGGGCGCTTTTTCCAATAAAACTCTAACCGCTTCGGCAGTAATTTTTGATCGTGTTTCAATATGTACGGCTTCAGAATGACCGTAAAAGACCGGAACCCGTACCGCTGTTGCATTGACCAAAACGCTGGCATCGCCCAATATTTTTTGGGTTTCCCAAACCATTTTCATTTCTTCTTTGGTATAACCATTATCCATAAACACGTCAATTTGCGGCAACACATTGAAGGCAATTTGCTTGGGATAAACGCTGGGCGTAATGGGTTGTAAGTTAAGAAGATTAAGTGTTTGTTTGCCCAATTCCTCGATGGCTTCTTTACCCGTACCGGATACAGCCTGATAAGTACATACATTAATACGGGTGATACCTACCGCATCATAAACAGGCTTTAACGCCACCAACAATTGAATGGTTGAACAATTAGGATTGGCAATGATACCGCGATTTTTATAATCCGCTATTCTTTCCGGATTAACTTCCGGTACGACCAAAGGAATATCGTCATCATAACGAAACTGTGAGGTATTATCGATCACTATACAACCGGCAGCTGCGGCTTTGGGCGCATATATTTCTGAAATAGCCGCGCCTGGCGAAAATAAACCAATGTGCACTTTAGAAAAATCGAAAGTTGCCAAATCTTCCACTTTTAACGACCCCCCCTTAAAAGGAATGCGTTTGCCTGCTGAATTGCTGCTCGCCAAAGCATACACCTCGCCTACCGGAAACTGGCGCTCTTCCAAAATAGACAGCATGGCTTCGCCCACTGCACCCGTCGCACCAACAACAGCAACATTATAAACTTTACTCATTTATTAAAACCCTTTTGTTAACGCCGAAACAGCTACAATAATTAACTAACTTAGGCAATCCACAATCAATAAACCGTTACAGAGTCAAAGATTAAACCCCTGTAGTCTCTGAGGATTTGTGGCAATTTGTACCGTGGATATTTTTTTCGTATTGCCTTGTCACAAATACACTCAGCCTAGAATAGCAAAAACTTTGCCGGTGATTTCTTCCACCGTGCCGACACCTGACATTGAATTAAATTTTGCCGGTTGCTCTGCGTCTAAATAATAACCCACTAATGGTTTGGTTTGTTCGTGATAAATACAAAGTCGTTTACGTACCGTATCTTCTTTATCATCATCCCGCTGAATAAGTGCTTCTCCGGTAACGTCATCAACACCTTCAACCTTAGGCGGATGATACTCAACATGATAAGTCCGTCCTGATGGAGAATGCACTCTTCTACCAGCAATGCGTTCTACGATATCTTCATCGGCGACATTAATTTCTATAACATGATCAATTTTAACACCCATTGCCTCAAGACCTTGAGCCTGGGCAATGGTTCGGGGAAAGCCGTCCAACAAAAAACCGTTGGCGCAATCAGGCTGGGCAATGCGTTCTTTAATCAAACCCAAAATAATATCATCAGAAACCAGAGCACCTGCATCCATCACTTTTTTAGCTTCAACGCCCATTGGCGTACCATCACGAACTGCTGCACGCAGCATATCACCGGTTGAGATTTGTGGAATAGCATATTTTTCGGTAATAAACTTGGCCTGAGTACCTTTACCGGAACCGGGACTTCCTAACAGTATGATGCGCATGAAATGACTCCAATTGTGTCGCTACAACAAGTATTGACTAAAATAACAAGTAGTTAAGTAGCCACAAAAAAATAAAACCTTTAAGTTTTATCACTAAACATTTAGGTATGAAACTACATTTTATAACACAACATGTTTAATCACTTGTAAAAATAAGATTATTTCCTTATTCTTATCAGGTTTACTACAATCAGGAGAATAAATTATGCGTGTTGAAGATCTAATGAAATCAAAAGTATTTACTGTCGAGCAACACGACTTGATTGACCGGGTCTTTTTTTTAATCCATTACGAAAAAGTTCGTCACATACCAGTCGTTGAAAAAGGCAAAGTTATCGCCATTGTTTCTGATAGGGATTTGTACAAAGCCTTGGGGCCAAAAAACAACTCTAACGCCATTGAACCGGCCAGCGACAAAAGCACGGTAGAAATGCATGTTGTTCCACAAAAAGTACAGCACATTATGCGCCGGGGCGTATTAACGGTAAATCCGGACACTTATGTATCGGAAGCCGCAGCAGTTATGGCCGAGCATAAAGTGGGTGCCTTGCCGGTAGTCGACAAAGATAACAAATTGGTCGGCATAATATCCGCTACGGATATACTTCGGGTTTTTTCAAAAATTGAAAAGTCCAGTGAAAAAAGAGAGCAAAGAATAGCTTCAGGCACCAGCCATACCTAAAGCCTTTTTATTCGGTAAAAACAAAAAAAGTCCCGCAATGGGGCTTTTTTGTTTTTCCAAATCAATGATAGTCTATTTTAGAAGGCCGTCATCTTTGCACGAAAGTAGCCAATAGTATGGCGCATAAAACGATACCGGTCGGCGTTGGCAACCCCGACCGAAACAGGTAAGGGCTTCAAGGGCTTTCAAAACCAGGAGCAACAAGGTTGTAAAGCCTCCGTCGCGCTTCAGTTTTAAAGGGTGAGCCGGAAAATAAAAGACGCCCTGTTTTACCTTTAAAATATAAAAGGTTACCTGATTTTAAAAAATAACAAATAGTCCGTTATTTCGGTATGCATGCCGATATAACGGTGCTGACAGAGAGCCTTTGTTAATCAGGAAAGACACTTAAATACACTATCTTTATTTTTGTAATTGCATTAATAAACATTATATAGCATTATTTTCAATACAAATTAAAGCGCTTGCGTAAAACAGCGAATGATTTCATTAGTAAACCTTGGCAATCCAACACGTCAAGACTTAATATAAAGACAATCTCTTTGCAGAATAAACCGGATATCCCTAATGAGTAACCTGCTAAAACTTTTTCAAGATTCTTCTTCCTTTCAAGGCAGTAATGCCGGTTTTATTGAAAACTTATATGAACGGTTTTTGGAAGACCCTGAATCTGTTGAGCCTAGCTGGCAAAAAGAATTCAAGGTTCTTCAACAGGGAAGCGCTTATGAGACACCTCACAGTCCCGTTGTGGAGCGCTTTGCACAACTCGCTGTTAAATCTCAAGGAAGACTGGCTCAGTTACAAGGCTTTACTGAAGAAAGCGTAAAAAAACAGGCGGCTGTTTCCCGGCTTATTAATCATTACCGGGTTCGCGGACATCAAATTGCCAACAGTAATCCGCTGGGAAAAACCTCGCCGCCACCGCCTGATATGGATCCCGCTTATTACGGACTTTCCGATCCGGATATGGACACCTTGTTTGATACCGGAGCGCTTTTTGGGGGTATTGACCGCTTACCCTTACGCAACATTATTGCCAACTTGGCCGATATTTACTGCGGCAGTATCGGGTCTGAGTATATGCATATTGTGGATACTCAAATCAGACGCTGGCTGATAAGCCGTATGGAAAGCTCGAAAACCAATTTAATACTTGATGCCGATAAAAAACGCTGGCTATTAAAGCTGTTAACGGCGGCCGAAGGCATAGAAAGTCATTTGCACCATCGCTTTATTGGCCAAAAACGCTTCTCTCTTGAAGGCGGAGAAGCACTTATCCCCATCCTTGATGAATTAATTCAGGGCTCCGGTGATAAGGGCGTTAAAGAAATTGTTATCGGCATGGCACATCGAGGCCGCTTAAATGTCTTGGTGAATATCCTGGGCAAAAGCCCTGCCAGTTTATTCGATGAATTTGCAGGTATATCGTCCCCATCGCCCGGCGTTAGATCCGGTGATGTAAAATATCACATGGGTTTTTCCTCTGATATTGCAACGCCTGGCGGCCCTGTCCATTTAACACTGGCCTTTAATCCCTCGCATCTGGAGATTATCAATCCGGTGGTTGAAGGTTCGGTAAAAGCACGCCAGGATCGAGCCGGAAAAGGCGGTGTAAACACGGTTATTCCGGTTTTAATCCATGGTGATGCTGCTTTTTCCGGACAAGGTATCGTCATGGAAACCCTGAACATGTCGCAAACCCGCGCTTTTTACACGGGCGGAACAGTCCATATTGTCATCAACAATCAAATCGGCTTTACCACCAGCAATCCAATGGATGCCCGCTCCACTTTAAATTGCACGGACGTTGCCAGCATGATCCAGGCACCGGTTTTTCATGTCAACGGTGATGATCCTGAAGCCGTTATCTTTGTAACAAAACTCGCTCTCGATTACCGAATGACCTTTAATAAAGATGTCGTTATCGATCTCGTTTGCTATCGTCGATTGGGCCACAATGAAGCTGACGAACCGGCAACGACCCAGCCCCTCATGTATAAAAAAATCCGCAAGCACAAAACTGCGCGGAAAATTTATGCCCAAAAGCTGGTTAACGAAGGGATTATTAGTGCCGAACAATCGGCACAAATGGAACAGGATTATCAAAAATTACTGGATGCCGGTCAGGTTGTATCAAGACCCGTATTAGAAAACCCCAACTATACCTACACCAATCAATGGAATAAATTCCTGCATAAAAGCTGGGACACTTTCTGTAAAACCGCCATTT
>JBAXXH010000002.1:0-79318 GCA_037127995.1 Methylococcaceae bacterium
CAACACTTAAGAGGCTTTTTTTAAACTGTAAACTGGAAAATGAAGGGTGCCTAAAGAAAATGAATAAAACAAAACTTATGTTGGCCTGGATGACTTTTTTAGCGCTGATTCCGGTGACAGGACAGCCGGAAATATTAGCAATGGTTAATTATGAAAGTAAGCCGGAAACGCCAAGACGCGAGGGGATAGCGATTATGGACGTTGATCCTGCCTCTAAAAATTTCGGCAAGATTTTAAACGATATTCCTTTGCCGGGCGATTTGGTTGCTCATCACATTTTTTACAAGAAAGACCTTAGCAAAGCCTATATTACTTCTTTAGGAAATGGCGCACTTCATGTGATGGACATGAAGCATGTTCCCTACCACATCAAAAAAATAGATATACCTGCCTGCCAGGTGAGTGAAAACATGGTGTTTTCTAATGACAACAAAACCTGGCACTTGACCTGTATGGGCAGCAGCAATGTCATTGTCGGAAATGCCCAAACTGACCAGCCAACCCAGTTTATCGCCGCAGATTCCAAGACCCGATTTATTCGTTATCCGCATGGTATCGGTCTGCAAGAAGACATTGACCGCATTATTGTGACCAGTACCGTACGTCCTTCTGATCTGGGCGATCCAGGCGAAACGGTAACCGTCATCGAAGCCGGTAGCGGTAAAGTGTTATCTACCCACAAACTATCTGACAAGCCTTCGCCTTCTGGTGTAGCGACAGTAGAAGCGGTTTTTCTGCCCGAGGCAAATTCGCCTATGGCTTATATAACCACAATGTTCGGCGGCACACTTTGGACAGGCTTGTGGAATTCCGACAGCAAGGCATTTGACTTTGCACAAGCCTACGAATTTAATCACGCCACACAGAATGTACCACTGGAAATTTACTTCAACGAAAAGCATGACCGACTGTATATCACCACAGCCAACCCGGGTCATCTTAATGTCTTCGATATCAGTCAATCTGCATTGAAACCGATATTACTAAAGTCCATACCGACTGCCGCTGGCGCTCATCATGTCGTATTTTCGCCAGACGAGCATTATGCCATCGTAGAGAACAATTTTTTGAATCTTCCGGATATGAATGACGGCTCTTTGACCGTTATTGATATGACTACTTTTGAAAAAGTTGCCAGTATTGATACCCTAAAAAAACAAGGGTTGCTTCCTAACAGTATTATTTTAATGCCGAAATGGCATCATGATACCGCGCATTAAAAATGCACAAATCACCGGTTTTATAAAAAATCAAGCCACCTTTGGCGGATGAGGTTAAGCTTATTCGCCAAAGGATTACGCACCAATGTCATTAAGTTAAGCGCCTCTTTGAAAGATAAACCGTTGGCTGAGCGAAGCCGAAGTCGGCAAAATCGCTTCGACTTCGCTCAGCGAACGGCTTAACTTAACGACATTGGATTACGCACTGTTAAATGGCATCAAGATTCAGGGTATGTTGATCCAATGCCCATTGCACATGCTCTCTAACCATTTCAGAATGATGTTTAAGCTGCGGCGTCAAGGCTTCAATAACAAACGGTGATGCCGGCGCATTACCCAGCGCTACGGCACTGTTTCTCAGCCAGCGCTCATGACCAATCCGCCGTATTGCAGAACCTTCGGTTTTTGTTAAAAAAGTCTCTTCACTCCAGGCAAAGACATCCAGCAATTGTTGGGTATTTAGTTGCTGGCGGGGATTAAAGTCCGCTTCAGCGGTTAGTTTGGCAAAGCGATTCCAGGGACAAATAATCTGGCAGTCATCACAACCATAAATACGATTACCTATTAACGGTCTAAACTCTTCAGGAATTGATCCATGCAGTTCAATGGTTAAATAAGAGACGCAACGCCGCGCGTCAACTTGATAGGGTGCAACTATTGCCCGGGTTGGACACACATCAAGACAGGCAGTGCATCCGCCACAATGAGTGCTGGTCGGCTTATCTACCGGCAACGGTAAATCAATAAAAATCTCGCCTAAAAAAAACCACGAACCGGCTTTGCGGTTGATTAAATTGGAATGCTTGCCTATCCAGCCTAAACCCGCCTTTTCGGCCAAGGCTTTTTCCAAAACAGGCGCACTGTCAACAAAAGCCCGCATTCCTAAATTGAATTGCGGTTGTTGCAAGAATGAAGAGACGTTGGCGTGTATTTTATCAGCAAGCTTTTGCAAGCGATTACGCATCATTTTGTGATAATCACGACCCAAGGCATAGCGTGAAATATAAGCAGATGTGGGATCAGCCAAAGACTGATTCATGGCGGCAGCCGACTCTGACTGGTAATCCATCCGCACAGTAATAACCCGGGTAGTGCCCTCATGTAATAAAGCAGGGCGGCTACGCTTAAGGCCATGACGCTGCATATAATCCATTTCGCCATGAAAATTATTCGCCAGCCAATTTTCCAGATAAGCCTCTGCATCTGATAAATCAGTATCGGTAATACCGACTTGCTGAAAGCCCAACTCCTGCCCCCACTGCTTAATTTGCAAAGCAAGTCTGGCCATCTCTTGATCGCTAATCTCGTTCATGCCGGAAAAACCGGTTTATCCACGAAAAGCACGAAAAATTTAGAAAAAATACTCATGCGTATATTCTTTCCAAACAGGCGCAGGGTGATGCACATTTTTTCGTGACTATTGTTATTTTCGTGGATTACAACATTTTTAAGATAGTTGAATCAATAACTTAAACGCTGCTTCTGGTTCTGGATTTATTACTTGAGTTACCGGAAGGCTTGCGTGCCTGATTAGAGTTTCTGGGCGGACGTGGAGCGCGTGGTGGTTCCGGCGGCATCGGTGGTGCAACATCGGCCGCCTCAAAACCGACAATCTGCTCGCGTTTAATCGGCGCACCAATTAATTTTTCAACCAGTCGCAAGGCAGAAACTTCATCATGGGAGACCAATGAAATGGCTTGTCCTTCTTCCCCCGCCCTGCCAGTACGGCCAATTCTATGGACATAATCGGCGGGTGCACGAGGCAATTCATAATTGACCACATGCGGGAGCAAGGCAATATCAATGCCTCGCGCCGCCACATCGGTAGCTACCAACACCCTGATTTCACCGGTTTTAAACCCGGATAAAGCGCTGGTTCTTGCGCCCTGGCTTTTATTGCCATGAATGGCGGCAGCTTTTATATTAATCTTGTTGAGTTTTTCAGTCAATCGGTTGGCACCATGCTTGGTACTGGTAAATACCAACACTTGTTGCCAGTCATTGGTTTTTATCAAATGGCAAAGCAGTTCGGCTTTATTGGCCTTATTGCAAAGATAAGCAATTTGCTCAACCGTTTCTGCTGCGGTATTACGAGCCGCCACTTCGATTTTTATCGGATTGACCAGCAAGCCTGTAGTGAGCTTGCGTATATCTTCGGAAAAGGTCGCTGAAAACAACAGGTTTTGGCGTTTTTTGGGAAGCAGTGCAATCAATTTACGAATATCGCGAATAAAGCCCATATCCAACATCCGGTCTGCTTCATCCAGTACCAGAGTTTCTACTTTATCCAGCTTGACTGCATTTTGATTGACCAAGTCCAGTAAGCGACCTGGCGTGGCAACCAGCACATCAACACCGCCTCTTAAGCGCATCATCTGTGGATTGATTTTTACGCCGCCAAACACCACTTCAGTTTTTAAACGAGGATGTAAATGGGCACCGTACTTACTGACCGATTCACCGACTTGTGCAGCAAGCTCACGGGTTGGCGTTAATATCAACACTCTGACAGGACGGTTGGCACCGTAAGAATGCTGCGATAAGCGATGCAGAATAGGCAGCGCAAAGCCGGCTGTTTTACCGGTGCCTGTTTGAGCGGCGGCAAGTAAATCATGACCGTTTAAAACAGCAGGAATGGCTTGTAATTGAATAGGTGATGGTGTGGTGTAACCGGCATCAGCAATAGCACGTAAAAGTGAATCTGATAAACCGAGTTTTGAAAATGGCATGTATTGGGTCTCAATTGAAGGCTGCTGTTTATTTATATCTTGCAGCACTGTATAAAAAATGAATTTCTTGCTATGAACGCAACTTAAAAACCGCAAACAATTTAAAATTGCCGCTATTTCTAAAGACTATTGGCGCTTTTGATCGTGACAGGATTAGTGGACGTTATCGGTAACGCAGGTTAATGAATTCTATCTGTATTGCTGTACGTGGTGCCCCAAAGTGGATTCGAACCACCGACCTGTCCCTTAGGAGGGGACCGCTCTATCCAGCTGAGCTATCGGGGCTATTGTGTAATTCTACCATAAAGCGCGTCATGATATGCTTACGTTTTGTTATTTGTTTGTTTTTAGAGTAAAAAATAACAGATGATGATTATTTACATCGACTATTTGTAAAAAAATACATTCACCACGAAAGCACTAAGAGCACAAATATTTCTATATATTATAAGCTGCATAATAAAATTAACAGCGCCTCAATTTCGTCCCTTTAGCCTTTAGCCTTTAGCCTCTAGCCTTTCACCTCATCCATCTATCCATTCATAGAACTCGGTCAAGGCAGGGTCGCATTTACAGCAACTGGTTCCGCAAGAAGCCTCTCGCGACAATTTTCGCACATTGCCTTTGCTTATCCACTTGCCCAGCATACCGCGCAAGGCATCTGCATCCATATTAAAATGATTGACCAAATCAGCCAAAGCGACTCTATGCTGTTGTTTTAAATAACCACGTAAATCAGATAAGATCACTGACTGACTCCCCGACATGCTTTGTAAGGGTATTTTTTCCGGTTAACCACAAGCCTGCTAAAACCAATAAAAAAACACTAATTAATCCGCTAATCCAAGTCAACGAATAATCAGGATGCTGGCTATAAGTCATCGCCTGATAAAAAATAGTGGCTGTCATGTAGGCAATTCCGGTAGTCCAGAACACCACAAAAAAAGTCCAGCCCACATTGGTTTCTCTATAAATCGCTGCCGTTGCTGCCACACAAGGTGCATAAAGTAAAATAAACAACAGATAAGCAAAAGCGCCTGCCTTGCCATCAAAACTATGCTGCATCGCTGAAAAAGTATCTGTTTTAACATCCTGCTCACTGGCTGCAGAAGCTATATCATTGACTGTACCAATATTTAATCCTAAGGGATCTAAAATATTATCGGCAATAGCACTTAAGTTCTCCGGTACGGTTGCACAAGCAGCCATTAACGCCTCTTTAAGATTAAACGGTGTTTTATCTGACAGTACCTCAGCAGTGGATCCAAGTTGGCTATATAATGCATCAAGCGTACCAACAACAGCCTCTTTAGCGAGTACACCGGTAAAAATACCAACGGTTGCAGGCCAGTTGTCTTTTTCTATACCCATGGGTTTAAAAACCGGCGTTAAACCTCGCCCGATTTCACTGAGCACTGATTTATTGCTGTTTTCCTGACCAAAACTGCCATCCGTACCCAGCGCATTAAGAAAGTTTAAGACTAATACCATGGGTATAATCACCTTACCCGCATTGAGCAAAAATGATTTGAGCCGATCCCCGGTTCTGATAAAAACCCCGCGCAAGGTCGGCAAATGGTAGGCAGGCAATTCCATAATAAAGGGCGCAGACTCACCTTTAAATAACGTGTGACGCATAATTAAGCCCGTTAATACGGCGACGGCAATGCCCAATAAATACAAGCCAAAAACCAGATTCTGCCCACCCACCGGAAAAAACGCCGCTGCAAACAAAGCATAAACAGGTAATCTGGCACCACAAGACATAAACGGATTCATTAGGTTAGTCAGAATTCTGTCACGTTGATTTTCAAGTGTTCGGGTTGCCATGATGGCGGGCACATTACAACCAAATCCGACTATCATCGGTACAAATGACTTGCCCGGCAAGCCAATCATGCGCATGAATCGATCCATAACAAAAGCCGCTCTGGCCATGTAACCTGAATCCTCCAGAGCCGATAAAAACATAAATAAAAAACCAATAATCGGTATAAAAGTAGCGACTACCTGAATGCCACCGCCGGCACCCTTGGTAATCAGGACAATCAGCCATTGCGGAAAATTTAAGTCGGTCAGTACCAAACTTAAACCATCAACCAATAACGCACCGACCGATTGGTCAAAAAAATCCACAAAAGCACTGCCGATATTAATGGTAAACATAAACATCGCGTACATAACCAACAAAAATACAGGGATTCCTAAATACCGGTTCAAAACGATATGGTCGATTTTTTCTGTAGTATGTCGACTTACTTCATTAAGCCTGCAAACGGCACCTTGAATCAGGTTATTAACAAACCCGTAACGGGCGTCCGCTGCAAGAATATCTATTTCATCGTCTGTTTCAAGCTCTACACCACGCTGTAATTTGGCGACTGTTGACATCAGTGCTGTTCCGGCAAACTGTTTGGCGAGAGTATCGTCTTCTAATAATCTAACGGCCAGCCAACGCAAATCACACTGGTGCTGAATGGCACTATCAATCAATTCGGGGGAAATAGCCTCGATAGCTTGCTCTAAAGCGGGTGCATAACTAATGCTTACCGATGGAACCGGCTTGGTAATGGCGGCTTTGTTAATTTGAGATTTTAAGGTAGCGATACCTTCTTTGGTGGAGGCTGCAATAGGAATAACCGGACAGCCCAACTGTTCTGCCAAAAAATCACAATCAATTTTAATACCGCGCTGCTTAACCGCATCCATCATATTGAGCACCAATATCATGGGTACGCGCATTTCGATAAGTTGCGACGTTAAATACAGGTTTCGCTCTATATTAGAGGCATCGATAATATTGATAATTAAATCGGCTTCCCTGGACGCAACGTAATCCCTTGCCACTTTCTCATCCAAAGAAACCTGATCATCTGCGGCTTCTAACGAATAGGTTCCTGGCAAATCAACTAGTTCAATCAGTTTATTGGCATGAGAATATTCACCGGTTTTTTTTTCAACGGTTACGCCCGGCCAGTTGCCTACATGCTGCCTAGAACCAGTAAGTACATTAAAAAGGGTTGTTTTACCACAATTAGGGTTGCCAACCACACCAACCGTAAAATCAGTTTTCATCACAGCTTCTCTATCAACAATATTCCCGCTTCGTCTTTACGCAAAGTTAACGAAAATCCACGCAATTTAATTTCAACAGGATCACCCATGGGTGCAAATCGGGTAATACTGAATTCAGTACCAGGAGTCAAGCCCATGGCCAGTAACCTTTTTCGATAGGGCTTACCGGCTTGTTCAAAGCCGACTATCTTTCCCAAATCACCTACATGAAGATTTTTTAAGCTCATCGCCATAAATTTAGCCTTGAATAAAGTGTTGTTAAAGATACAAAAACCCAGGAATCAATAATCATTCTCATTTAAGAACGAATATATCATACAATCAAGCTCAAACAAAACAAGACGTCATTAAAATTGATAAAATATGATGTGCCCAAAAAACAGCACTCTATTGATGCTAAGCAAACAGTAACACAGGCGCAAGAATGGAAAGGTGTATTAATTGGATTACCGGGATATATCTGGTGGGATGATTATTTTTATTTACTAAGCCGGATTAGCTTTTGGCGTTATGATTTTGAAACATAAAAATCAACCGAACTACTCGTAAAATTGAATAGCAGATATTAGCGTTTATGTAAGTGTGGACATGCGGGGAGTAATAAACAAGTTGAAGAACAACAAAACCTGATACTAAAAAATCAACGCAAAAACAAGAATCACAATAAATGATGAAACCTCTTATCTATTAACTTGTTGTTGCGTTGATTAATTATTTTAGTCTATTATTTCGTAATTTTGACTAGCGGCATCAACTCGATCACGTAACTCTTTACCGGGTTTAAAATGTGGAACATGCTTTTCAGTCAATGCGACAGATTCACCCGTTTTCGGATTACGACCCATACGTGGAGGGCGTTTGTGTAACGAAAAACTGCCAAAACCTCTAATCTCAATTCTTTTTCCAGAAGATAATGCCTGGTTCATTTTTTCAATGATGCATTTTACTGCCAACTCTACATCTTTCAGTGCCAAATGCGGTTGTTTGCCAGCAAGTGCTTCAATTAGTTCTGATTTTGTCACATTCTATCCTGTGAAAAAGAAAACGCAGAGGATCTGTGTTATCACAGACCCTCTTCTAAAGTCCTTATTTTTCCAACTGCTTAAATAAGTCAGCCATGGTAGGCGTACCTACTGATTGCTGAGAATGTTGGGAATGATCTTTAATAGAATGTGTTTCTTCATCTTGATCTTTCGCTTTAATTGACAAAGAAATTGACTTGCTTTTCTTGTCTACGCCGATAAACTTGGCTTCAAGAGTATCGCCTTCTTTAAGCAAGGTGCGTGCATCTTCAACTCGGTCACGTTGAATTTCAGAAGCACGTAAATAACCTTCAACATTATCCGCTAAAGTAATAATTGCACCTTTAGCATCAACTTCTTTGATAGTTCCTTTTACCAAGCTACCTTTTTCATGGGTCGCCAAAAAGTTTTGGAACGGGTCTTGTTCAAGTTGTTTGATACCTAACGAAATACGTTCACGTTCGGAGTCAACCGCTAAAATAACAGTTTCCAGTTCATCGCCTTTTTTGAACTCGCGAACTGAAGCTTCACTGTCATCTGCCCATGAAATATCAGACATGTGAACCAGACCATCAATACCGCCGTCAAGACCAATAAAAATACCAAAATCAGTAATTGATTTGATTTTTCCTGATATTTTATCGCCTTTGTTGTGCGTTGCGGCAAACTCATCCCATGGATTGGTTTTGCACTGCTTCATACCTAAAGAAATACGACGACGTTCTTCATCGATTTCCAAAACCATGACTTCAACGTCATCACCTAACTGAACAAGCTTGGATGGGTTAACGTTTTTGTTGGTCCAGTCCATTTCAGAAACATGCACCAAGCCTTCAACGCCTTCTTCAATTTCAACAAAACAACCGTAATCAGTTAAATTGTTTACTTTACCAAATACGCGTGTACCGGCAGGGTAACGACGAGCAATGTTTTGCCATGGATCTTCACCCATTTGTTTCATGCCCAAAGATACACGATTTTTGTCTTTGTCGTATTTCAGGACTTTAACTTTAATTTCCTGACCGATTTCAACACACTCAGACGGATGACGTACACGACGCCATGCCATATCAGTAATATGCAACAAACCGTCAATGCCACCCAAATCAATGAATGCGCCATAATCAGTCAGATTTTTAACAACACCGGTAACCACTGCGCCTTCTTCGAGTGTTTTCAGTAATTCTTCTCTTTCTGCACTGTATTCTTTTTCTACAACGGCGCGACGTGACAGAACAACGTTATTACGTTTTTGGTCGATTTTGATAACTTTAAATTCCAGATCACGATTTTCCAGGAAAGTCGTATCTCTGATTGGACGAACGTCAACCAATGAACCAGGCAAGAAGGCACGCAAAGCTCCAACCGACACTGTAAATCCACCGCGAACTTTACCGGTAATACGACCGATAATGGTCGCTTCTTTATCAAAAGCAGTTTCGAGTTCGGACCAGGCTTTGTTTTTCTTCGCTTTATCTCGGGAAAGAAGGGTAGCGCCTAAACCGTCTTCAAATAAATCAAGTGCAACTTCGACTTCATCGCCAATTGCAACTTCTAATTCGCCATCGTTGTTTAGAAACTGCCATTTAGGAATGACGCCTTCTGATTTAGAATGTGTACTAACAATAACCATATCATTTTCGATATCAATTACTGTACCCATCAACATGGCACCAGGACTCATTTTAGTTCTGGTTAAACTTTCTTCGAGTAATGCAGCAAAGCTTTCGCTCATTTTATTATTTCCCAAGTTTGTCGAAACTCGAACAAACCTTTTCTTTATCAAAGTTAAAAAAAACCACACTTACAATTAAGTGAGGCCAGACAAAAACCCTTAACGGATTAAATTCAAAACTTCTTCAATCACGGCATCTATTGTCATGTCTGAAGAATCAATATAAAGTGCGTCACTTGCCATTGCTAATGGAGCGGTTTTACGCTCCCTATCGCGGCGATCACGCACGTCTATCTCATTGGTTATTTGTGCAAGGTTAGCATCTATTTCTTTTTCCATCAACTGTTTATATCTTCTTTCAGCCCTTTTTGCTGAGCTGGCCGTTAAATAAACTTTATTATCAGCATCCGGAAAAACGACAGTCCCCATATCACGGCCATCTGCAACCAGTCCAGGTGCCTGCCTGAAATCCCGCTGCTTCTGCAATAATACCTGCCTGACGTCCGGCAGTGCGGCAATCCGTGAAGCGATACTCCCCGTACTTTCAAGCCCTAATTGACTGGTAATGTCCTCGCCATTGAGTTTGACAATTAATTCATCACCACAGTCAAACTCTAACGTCATCGCTTGCGCTACTTTAACAATTTCACTGACATTTTCAAAATCAACAGACATCTTTTGCAGCGCAATAGCCAATGATCGATAAATAGAGCCACTGTCCAGATAATTCCAACCCAGTTTTTTTGCTGCCAATCGACTGACTGTCCCTTTGCCGGCACCACTCGGCCCATCAATTGTTAAAACCGGGATGTGCATCAGGACTCCGTACAAACCAAAGCCAATCCCAAACGTTTCACCAAGTCTTTAAACTCGGGAAAAGAGGTATTCACATTAGCGCAATCCAGAATGGTAATGGGCGCATTGGCCCGCAATCCGGCAATCGAAAAAGACATGGCAATGCGATGATCGCCATGTGATGTCACCACACCGCCGCCTATTGAACCGCCTTGAATAATCATGCCATCCGCAGTTGGCTGTGCATCGACACCCAATAGTTGCAAACCGTCGGCCATAACCTGAATACGGTCTGATTCCTTGACTCTAAGTTCTTCGGCACCGCTTAAACGGGTTTGCCCTTCTGCACAAGCCGCTGCAACAAATAATACCGGAAATTCGTCAATTGCCAAGGGTACTAAATACTCAGGTATATCAATGCCTTTTAAAGGACTGTAAACCACATGCAAATCAGCAACCGGCTCACCACCCACGATACGCTCATTAAGCACTTCAATATTCGCCCCCATCAGCCCAAGAATGTCGATAACACCAGTGCGGGTAGGATTAATACCGACATGCTTTAACAATAAATCAGAACCAGGTGCAATGGAGGCACCGACTAAAAAGAAAGCAGCCGAGGAAATATCGCTGGGCACATCGATATCCGTTGCCGTCAAATGACCTTCAGCAGTGATACCGGCTTTACTGCCCTGCTTCTTAACGGGGTATGAAAATCCTGACAGCATGCGTTCAGTATGATCGCGTGTCGGCGCAGGCTCGGTAACACTGGTTTCACCTTCGGCATACATGCCTGCCAACAACAAACAGGATTTTACTTGTGCGCTTGCCATGGGCATCACGTAATCTATACCCTTCAATTGGCCTGCTTTGCCGGTAATATAGAGCGGTGCAGTGCCTTTTTCGGTGGTTTTTATATCGGCCCCCATCAACGCTAACGGCTCGGTGACCCGCTTCATGGGCCTGCCGGATAAAGACTTATCGCCAGTCAGTACAGAATTAAATGACTGGCCCGCCAATAATCCGCTCAACAAGCGCATGGAAGTACCCGAATTGCCTAAATACAACTCATTTTTAGGTGCTTTTAAACCCTGTTTGCCAACCCCGTGAATAGTTAAACAACCATTAACCGGCCCTTCAATTTCCACACCCATGTCACGAAATGCCTGCAATGTTGCCAAGGCATCTTCGGCCTCAAGAAAGCCTTTAACATGAGTAATACCATCTGCCAAAGAGCCTAGCATAACAGAACGATGTGACATGGATTTATCACCCGGCACTCGCGCTTCACCCTGTAACACGCCACCTGGTTGCACTTTAAATGTGATTGATTTTGACATATTTCCTTCAAACTGATTAAGAAAGCGTTGCCTTGCAGTGTTGGCATACGCAAAAAGGGTTAAAAGCTGCTTGCTGTCATCATTTTCAAGCAAGCGCTGTATTTTATCCAGTTGTTCCTTGGTGAGTTCAAGCAACGGGATTATTTCATTTTTATTGGCCGAACAAATATCCCGCCACATAACCGGATCACTGGATGCAATCCGGGTAAAATCTCTAAAACCGCCCGCCGCATATTTAAAAATTTCACTTTGCTCGTCTTTATGACCCAGCATATCCACTAAAGCAAAGGCCAAAATATGGGGTAAATGGCTGGTGGCGGCCAATACTGCATCATGATGATTGACATCCATCATTGATACCACAGATCCACAGTGCTCCCAGAAACCTTGGATTTTATGCAAGGCTTCTGTCCGGGTATGACCTAAAGGCGTAATAATGAGGCGCTTATTCACAAACAAATCAACGACGGAGGCGTCCACACCACTCTGCTCGGCCCCTGCAACGGGATGCGCAGGCACCAAATTATCAGGTACTGTACCAAAAACCCGCTGTGCCGCTGTAACCACACTCCCCTTGGTACTTCCTACATCGGTATAAATAGCGTGTTCCGTCCAAAACGGTTTAAGCAATTCAAAAATGCTTTCAATAGACGCAACCGGCGTGGCTATCACAACACAATCCGCACCGTGCAAAGCTTGCTCTATCTGCAAATAATAGTCATCAATAACACCCAGACGCTTTGCCGTCTCCAGATTTTGCAAATCCTCCTGGCGACCATAGCCTACAATGCTTTTGCTTAACCCATAATGCCTTGCCGCACGGGCAACTGAACCGCCAATTAAACCAACACCGACAATACAAAGCCGGTCAAACATTAGCCAACGTAGCCGTTAACGCCTGGAGAAATAATTGATTTTCTGATGCCGTGCCGATGCTGATACGCAAATGATTAGGTAATTCATAATTACCGACAGGTCTTACAATAACGCCCTTACGTAGCAAGGCCTCATAAACCGGCTGTCCCGCTTGCCTTAAATCGACCAATACAAAATTTCCCGCTGACGGAACCCATTCCAGACCCAGACTTTTAAAGCCATCCGTTAATTGTTGCATCCCTTGCTCATTCACGGCAATAGTCTGTTGCAGATATTCATCATCAGACAAAGCAGCCTCTGCTGCGACTAACGCCAGCATATTATTATTAAAAGGCTGACGCACCCGATTAAGAATATCTGCAAGCTGTGGACTGGATAAACCATAACCGATCCGCAATCCGGCCAGTCCATAGGCTTTGGAAAAAGTTCTTGTAATTAATAAATTAGGGAATCTTTTCAACCAATCAATCGAGTTAACCAACTCAACGTGGCTAACAAATTCAAAATAGGCCTCATCAAGCACACACAAACAGGTGTCAGGCAAAGCACCAATAAAGCGCTCCAAACTCGCTTGACTTAGCAATGTACCCGTCGGATTATTGGGATTAGCAATAAACACCAAACGTGTTTTTTCAGTGACTGCCTGAAGCATGGCATCCAAATCGTGACCATAATTCAAGGCCGGAACAACAACCGCAGTCGCGCCTGCCGCTTGCGTTACGATAGGATAAACAGCAAAAGCATGTTGTGAAAAAACCACTTCAAGCGCCGGCGTTAAAAACGCCCTGGCTACCAGCTCAAGAATCTCATTGGAACCGTTACCCAGCGTTATCTGACTTGGATCGACCGCATATTTCTCGGCTAACGCCTGTTTTAATGCAAAGCCACTACCATCGGGATACAATGCCAAAGCAGGTAACGTTGCCTGAATGGCAGCCAGAGCTTTTTTTCCAGGCCCCAAAGGATTTTCATTGGATGCCAACTTGATAATCCGGGTGAGTCCCAGTTCGCGTTCAAGTTCTTCAATCGGCTTGCCCGCCTTATAAGGAATAAGGCGCTGCACACCCGCTGCGGCAAGATTGTAAATGTTATCGGTGTTATTCATGAATTTTAAATAAAAATATTTTACTGGTACCGCAGCGAGAATAAATACAGACAACTGGTTATAAAACGGCTTTAGGATAAGACCCCAATAATTTGAACATCTTAACGTTGTCTTTAACCATTTCTAAAGCCCGGGCAACCACTTCATCTTCGCCATGCCCTTCTATGTCAATAAAAAAAATATAATCCCATAAACCCTGCCTCGAAGGTCTGGATTCAATATTAACCATCCCTATGCCCAATTTTGCGAAAGGTTCAAGAATTTTATGCAATGCGCCTGGCTGATTACCTGTAGAAACGACCAGCGAGGTTTTATCGTTGCCGGTAGGCGACGGTGATTGTTGTCCAATAATAATAAACCGGGTCGTGTTATTGGACTCGTCCTCAATACTTTTTTCAATAACCTTTAGATTATAAATTTCAGCGGCAACAACACCCGCAATCGCTGCGGTTTGTTTGTTGATTGTCGCCAGACGTGCCGCCTCGGCATTACTATTAACCGCCGTCAGTTTCGCCTGTGGCAAATGATTTTCCAACCATTGACGACATTGGGCCAGCGATTGCTGATGCGAAAACACTTCAGTGATTTCAGCAAGATGCGTTACGTTCCCCATCAGGTTTTGATGTACCCTGATTTCAACTTCACCACAAATTTTCAGCGTAGATGTTAAAAACCGATCCAACGTATGGCTAATAATACCTTCGGTAGAGTTTTCAACGGGAACCACGCCAAACTCGCAATGTCCGCATTCCACCGCATTAAATATCTCGTTTATGGCGGCAACCGGAATGGTTTTAACCGCATGTCCAAAGTGCTTATAAGCAGCTTGCTGGGTAAATGTACCCTCAGGCCCCAAAAAAGCAATATCCATTGGTTTTTCCAACGCTAAACAAGCCGACATTATCTCTCTAAAAAAGCGGGCAGCGGTGTAATCAGTCAACGGCCCTTGATTTAAGTCCATAATTCGCCTTAAAACCAATGACTCTCTGTCCGGACGATAAAAAGTACCTTGCTCACCCTGAGCACTTTTGGTTTTGGCAACTTCAACCGCACAAGACGCACGCTGATTAATCAATTGCAGAATCTGCTCATCGATTGCATCAATTTTGTCTCTTAAATCAGAAAGGGGAGTGATTGATGACATTACGCTGCTCTGTGTTTATAAATTTCGATTAATGAGTGCGTTCAAATTCAGCCATAAAATCAATCAAGGCCAAAACACCCGCTTCCGGCATGGCATTGTAAATACTGGCGCGCATACCGCCCACCGAACGATGGCCTTTTAATTCAAACAGTCCATTCGCTTCCGCTGCCGCAAGAAAAGGCTTGTCCAAGCTTTCGTCGCCCAGAATAAACGGTACATTCATGCGTGAACGAAACGGAATAGCTACCGGATTTGAATACAAGGCCGATTGATCAATGGCTTGATACAGTTTTGCCGCTTTAGCGATATTAAGTTGTTCAATAGCCTCAACGCCACCTTGCGCTTTTAACCACTTAAGCACCAGACCCACCAGATACCAATTGTAGGTTGCCGGCGTGTTAAGCATGGATTGGTTTTTTGCCTGCTCAGCATAATTAAATACCGGGGGCGTTGTTTTGCTGGCATGGCCGATTAAATCATCCCTGACAATAACCACAGTCACACCGGCAGGCCCCATATTTTTTTGAGTTCCCGCATAAATCAAACCATACTGACTGACATCAATTTTGCGCGATAAGATATTGGATGACATATCCGATACCAGCGGCAAGCCATTGGAATCTGGAGTACTTTGAAATTCTACGCCATGAATGGTTTCATTCGAGGTATAGTGCAGATAAGCCGCCTGCTCGTCCAAAAGCCAGGTTGATGCCTCGGGAATACTGGTAAATCGGGTATCTTCAGAGCTTGCACTCACCAACACCTCACAATAAGCCTGCGCGTCTTTAATCGCTTTTTCAGACCATGCACCGGTTTTAACATAACAAGCTTTGGTTTTATCCTTTAAAATATTTTGTGGTATCAATGAAAACTGCGCTGACGCACCGCCTTGCAAAAACAACACCTTATAATTATCGGGAACAGCCATCAAAGTTCTTAAATCACTTTCCAACTCTTCGGCAATAATCGAGAAATGCTTGCCGCGATGACTCATTTCCATCACCGACATGCCACTATCTCGCCATTCCAATAACTCTTGCTGAGCTTGCAGCAATACCGATTCAGGGGATACTGATGGCCCCGCACTAAAATTATAAACTCTGGACATAACGTTCTCTTGATTGAAATAAAGAAGGATTAAAAATAAATATTAAAATTAGCCTATTGCTAACCAAGGTTTATATGTTTAATTAATATATGGCTGTAATTAAGCCAAGCTTTACACTCGACCTTCAACTACCGCTAATGCCCATGGCAAATTATCAATTAAAGTCGCACCTATTCTTTTCAGCTCTTCGATAATGAAAGGATTATTAGCTTTTCCATAATCATTTGAGTTTGAAGTAACAAAATATATTTCTTTGCGATAGCCAAGTTTCCTTACTTTCTCTGAAACATCCAAGAAAGCCTCGAAAATCACACAATCTTTTGGCTCAGACTTACCTTTCTTTGCAGGGGGAAGGCATTTAATAGACCTTTGCATTCCCATTGCACAATGATTATAGTCCTGCTCTGTTATAAAACAATGGCTTAATAAATTACGTGATAAATTTTCAAGATGTCCGTGTAAATTTATCAATGTCATTTTTTGACCATAAGTATGTTCTATTTTCAGTATCACATTAGCGGCAATAACAAGCTTTTCTCTCTTACGCTCCAGTGCTTTCACCTCTTTCTTTAATTCTTGCTTCACATTAACGATATTATCGCCCCATTCAGCATGTACTGTTTCATTTGTCAGTAACCAAACCTTAGTTGGATCACTTTCCGACATTTTTATCAAACTTAATGCCGCTGCTATTGCATCGACATGAATATTATCTCTAAAAATTGATCGTAAAATATCCAGGAAAATACAAGTATCAATGAACAAAACAGGTGCTGAAGAATTAGAGATACGTTGACTAATATCTTCTGAGGAAAGAAACAAGCTTATGCTCCATTTGCGAAATCAAGTAACTTTTCGCTATACTCAAATTCACAAGCCAATTCATGCGCCCATTCTTCTGACCAACCCTGCTCTTTCAAGGTGGCTTCTAAAACTTCAGAAACCTGTTTTTTTCCAGTTTTTTGGGCGACTAATAAAAATTCAAACCACCTTTCTTCATCACAAGGATGTGCGTGACCTGTAGATTTATTTGCCCCGGAAGAAAACCGTTTAAGCGCGTCTACCGCCTCCTTACCTAATATATCTTCTAAAAACACCTGATCTTTTGTTAGTTCAACTTTAATAGACGTATTCTGAACTGCGGAATCAACAAGAGCCTCTTTAAAATCAATTAATAGTTTATTGTATTCATCTATGCTAAGTTGACCGGATTCTATCGGGACTATATTAGGCACATACCAAACCCCCGGCTCTTTTTCAAAGAGCGTCAACCCTGCATTTGGCAGGGCACTTTTTTCAATATATTCAAATGCAAAAGCCTTTTCACCAAAATATTTTGCATTTTTTTCACGATCAACAGCACGCTTCCAATTTCTACCGCAACTCCTTGTCAATTGATCAATTAAGCTTTCAATATCATAACCATTTAGAACAATATACAAATTCTGAAATATTTTCATCGTGTAAATCCTAAATATATTCAAGTATTCGATTGCTTACCGTGGATGCCGACTTAGTAAATCCTAAATATATTCAAGTATTCGATTGCTTACCGTGGATGCCGACTTACATAGCTTACATTTCATTATCTGCGCTAGATTCTAAATCTCCATCATCGCTTAACACTGCATCAACGTCTAATACCGCATCGACATCAATATCGCCTTCATCAGCATCATCAACACCGGCCAAACCTTCGATACGATCAACGCCAATGACTTTCTCTTTTTTATCCAGACGAATAATCGTGACACCCTGGGTATTTCTGCCGACCACTGAAATACCGTCAACTCGGGTACGCACCAAGGTGCCGCCATCGGTAATCAACATCAGTTCATCGTTATCATTCACCAATACGGCTCCCACTACAGCTCCATTACGATCCGATGTTTGTATGGCAATCAAGCCTTGTCCGCCGCGTTTATGGCAGGTAAACTCTTCAAGTTTGGTGCGCTTGCCATAACCGTTCTCGGTAATATTCAGCACCGTGCCTTCGGTGGCAATAATCAAGGAAATGATTTTTTGCCCTTCCTGTAAGCGCATTCCACGAACACCTGACGCAGTTCTACCCATAGAGCGCACATCCGCTTCATTAAAACAGACGGCTTTACCGGTACTGCCAAACAATAAAACATTTTGCTGACCGTCAGTTACAGCAACACCGACCAGCGTATCGTCTTCCCTTAAATCGATAGCAATTTTGCCGGTAGCACGTTGACGCTCAAATTCCTTTAACGGGGTCTTTTTAACAGTACCCGCTGAAGTCGCCATAAAAATAAATTTATTGTCCGTAAATTCACGAATAGGCAATATAGCATTAATTTTCTCACCCTGTTCAAGCGGCAATAAATTAACAAAAGGCTTGCCTCTCGCTGCACGACTGGCAACCGGTAATTGATACACTTTCATCCAATAAACCTTACCCAATGAAGAGAAGCATAAAATGGTGTCGTGTGTATTGGCAACGATCAGCTTGTCAACAAAATCCAGCTCTTTAGTGGCTGTCGCTGATTTGCCTCGACCGCCCCGGCGCTGTGCCTTGTAATCACTTAAAGGCTGGGACTTGACATACCCTTCATGAGACATGGTAACGACCATATCTTCTTCGGTGATTAAATCCTGCTCTGATAAATCCAGTTGGTTCTGGATAATTTCCGTGCGGCGTGGATCGGAATACTGGTCTTTAATGGCAACCAATTCTTCCCTGATGATTTCCATCAAACGCGTATCGTTACCCAAAATAAACAAGTACTCATCAATTTGCTCCAGCAACTGCTTGTATTCCTGGACTATCTTGTCCTGTTCCAGTCCCGTTAAGCGGTGTAAACGCAAATCCAGAATAGCTTGGGCCTGCGTTTCGGAAAGACGGTAAAGGCCATCGCGAATACCAAACTCTTCAGGCAAATCATCTGGTCTGGAGCGCGTTGCATCGGCCCGTTCCAACAAAGTGGAAACCAGCCCGGCGTCCCAGGTTCTTGCCAGCAACGCTACCTTGGCTTCTTCGCGATTACTGGAGGTCTTGATCAGCTCGATCATCACATCAATATTAGCCAAAGCAACGGCAAGACCTTCCAAGATATGCGCCCTTTCACGGGCCCGTCGCAGATTAAAAATCGTTCTGCGAGTAACAATTTCGCGCCGGTGATTAATAAACGCACTGATAATATCCCGCAGGTTCATACAGTGCGGTCGACCATCCAGCAAGGCAACCATGTTAATGCCAAAAACGGTCTGAAATTGTGTCTGTTTATAAAGGTTGTTTAATACAACTTCAGGCACTTCACCGCGACGCAATTCGACAACCATGCGCATGCCGTCTTTATCGGATTCATCACGCAAACCGGAAATACCTTCAAGTTTGCCTTCTTTAACCAGCTCGGCAATTTTCTCTAGCAACCGTGCTTTGTTGACCTGATACGGTAATTCTGTGGTGATAATCGCTTGCCGACTGCTGTCGCCAATATTTTCAAAATGACAACGGGCGCGTAGATAAATCTTGCCTCGGCCGGTCGTATAAGCGCTATAAATACCGGCCGCACCATTAATAAAAGCGGCGGTAGGAAAATCAGGGCCTGGAATATGTTCCATTAAATCAAAGATAGTGACATCAGGATTATCAATCATTGCCAAACAGGCACTGACCACTTCAGTCAAATTATGCGGAGGTATATTGGTCGCCATACCCACAGCAATACCTGAGGAACCGTTAACCAATAAGTTAGGTACGCGGGTGGGCAATACTTCAGGCTGTATCTCTGACTCATCATAGTTAGGGATAAAATTAACCGTCTCTTTATCCAGATCAGCCAGCAGTTCATGGGCTATTTTCGCCATACGGACTTCCGTATAACGCATGGCAGCAGGTGGATCACCATCAACCGAGCCAAAATTACCCTGCCCGTCAATTAACATATAGCGCATGGAAAAAGACTGCGCCATACGAACCATGGTGTCATAAACCGCCGTATCACCATGTGGATGATATTTACCAATAACATCACCGACAATACGTGCTGATTTTTTGTAAGGCTTGTTCCAATCGTTGCCTAACTCACTCATCGCATATAACACACGGCGATGAACCGGTTTAAGGCCGTCTCTGACATCTGGAAGTGCTCGGCCCACGATAACACTCATGGCGTAATCGAGATAGGACTGTTTCATCTCGTCTTCGAGATTGACTGGAATAATTTCTTTAGCGAAGTTTGACATTGATCCCTATTTATAAACAATTTACCGATAACAACGCATCGGTAGGGTTTATTGATTAAATACAACCGCACCGCTCACGATTCCTTTCGTTCAGTGCGTCTATATGACTTTACATAAGTTGAATATTATAACACACGTCAATAGTGAGTCGAAGTTGTTGATAGGTTAAGATTTAAGCAAAGATTTCCGTCAGGAAGTTTTCCATCAACAGCCATGAACGCCTGTCTGCATCAGGCTGAAATACGGTGCCAAAATCCGGATTATTAGCAACCGGATTGGTAAATGCATGCATGGTATTGCCAAAGGTATGAAACTGCCAGTCTACACCCGCTTTCGTCATCTCCTGTTCAAAAGCAATAACTTGCTCAACAGGCCCCATAGGATCATCGTGACCATGCAAAACCAGAACCTTGGCTTTAATACTATTGTTCCGAGAATTGTCCGGCGCTCCCAACAAACCATGAAAACTAACGACGCCTTTTAAATCAGCGCCCGTCCTGGCTAAATCAAGTGCGCACAAGCCACCAAAACAAAACCCCATCGCCGCCAATTTACTGTCATCAACCCAGGGCAATAATTTGACGGCATACAGTGCTGCTTGCATACGCTTTGCCAGCATGTGCCGGTCATCCATAAAAGGCTGCATGAGTTTTGCATTTTCTTCAGCCGTTGTACCCAAAACGCCTTTACCATACATATCAACAGCAAAAGCGATATAACCTAATGCGGCTATTTTTTTAGCTTTTTCTGCAACAAAATCATCCCTGCCAGCCCATGTATGATTGACCAAAACGGCGGGTCTACGACCTGTTAATGAATCATCAAAAGCAAAAAAAGCCTCCAACAACACATCCCCATCCAGATACCCAACGGTATTCGATACTATTGCCATAACGTCACTTTAAACTTTTTCATTAATGCGCCCCGTTTTCTGTAACATGGATAAAAACCCCACGGAAGCCGCTTCTACCATATCCAATACCCGCTCAAAACCATATTTTCCACCCAAGTAGGGATCAGGCACTTCCCTGTCATCCAACTGCGGCGCGTAATCAAGAAAATAGCTGATTTTGCCCTTGTAGGCTTCGGGACAGGCATTCGTCAGCGTAAAAAAATTATTATCATCCATTACCAACAAGAAATCAAAATCCTCAAAATCGCCCATATTGACTTTTCTGGCGCGTAAATGGGCAAGCTCAACATCCCGATCTAAAGCCGCCTGTTGTGAGCGCCAGTCAGGTGGCTCACCGACATGATACGCATGAGTACCCGCTGAATCGATAGTAAAATACGCCTCTAAATTTTGTTCTTTAAGCAACTTTTCAAAAACACCTTCAGCAGTCGGTGATCGACAAATATTGCCCATACAAACAAAAAGAACTTTTATTTTTTCCATATTGATGACCGCTTTAAAAGTGACTGCACCTGAATTTATTTTTTATAGATTGTAACGCTTGATCAATACACTTGGCAGAACAACCAACAAGAAATTGTTACCGCAAAGCCGCCCAGATCACAAAGCATTATAGCCTGTAACTGATTTAATTTTAGACGCTAAATGAAAGATGTGCTTCCCCGTGAGAAGCACATCCTGCCACTTAACCAAAACAAAATCAGCAAACCAACTTATTTACCGGTTATCTTTTCTTCGTATTCTTCAAGTCTTCGTGGTGTTATCTTATGACTCGCTTACCATCAATGAAAAGTAAAGCCCGACCATCAAGCAAACGGATGTTCAAGAACAATGGTTTCGTCTCTTTCAGGACCAGTTGAAATGATAGTCACATTAACGCCAACCAGTTCTTCAAGCCGTTTAATGTAGGCTTTGGCATTATCAGGCAACGCATTATAATCTGTCATACCAGCCGTGTTTTCAGTCCAACCTGGCATTTCTTCAATAATGGCATGGCATTGCTCATACTGATCCGCGCCTAAAGGTGCTGTTTCAGTGACTTCGCCGTTTAATCTATAAGCCGTACAAATACCAATGGTTGGCAAGCCATCCAGAACATCCAGCTTGGTTAAACAAATACCGCTTAAGCTGTTTAGTTTTGCTGATTTGCGCATGGCGACGGCATCAAACCAACCAGTGCGGCGCTTACGTCCGGTCGTCGCGCCAAACTCATGACCTTTTGTACCCAGATGATCACCACAAGCATCATGCAATTCAGAGGGAAACGGCCCATTGCCAACGCGTGTTGAGTAAGCCTTGGTAATACCCAGAACATAATCAAGATCAAGCGGCCCCAGACCGCTGCCTGTCGCTGCACCGCCCGCCGTGGTACTGGATGATGTGACATAAGGAAAGGTACCGTGATCGATATCCAGCAAGGCACCTTGGGCACCTTCAAACAAAAGGTTTTTTCCTTCCGCCTGAAACGTATAAAGTGCTTCGCTGACATCCGTTAACATAGGCTTGATTTGCTCGCCCAAGGCAAGCGCTTCATCCAGGGTCTGCTGATAATCGACTGCATCTGTATGGTAATAGTGAGTCAACATAAAGTTATGATACTCAACCAACTCTTTGAGCTTTTCAGCAAAGCTTTCAGCATTCAGCAAGTCGCCGGCACGCAAGCCCCGTCGCCCCGCCTTGTCTTCATAAGCAGGACCAATGCCGCGTCCGGTTGTACCAATCGCTTTACCGCCACGCGCTTTTTCACGTGCCTGATCGATAGCTACATGCACAGGTAAAATAAGGGTACAAGCCTCACTGATGAGTAAACGGTTTCTAACCTGAATGCCCGCTTTTTCCAAAAACCCGATTTCTTCCATTAAGGCATTCGGCGATAACACAACACCATTACCAATCATGCACAACACATTTTCCCTGAGTATGCCGGAAGGAATAAGATGCAATACGGTTTTCTCGCCACGGATTACCAGCGTATGTCCGGCATTGTGGCCGCCCTGAAAACGCACGACTGCGTGCGCTTGTTCGGTCAATAAATCAACCAGCTTACCTTTTCCTTCGTCACCCCATTGAGTGCCGATAATAACGACATTTTTTCCCATAATTTTTCCAGGCTTAAACTAAAGGTCTGACGACCCAATTTTGATTATCCAGTTCTAAAATAGAGGTGCAACCCAAGTCTTTTGCACTTCCGGTTTGTCCTGGCAATTGCTGAACAACAGCCAGTTGCTGAGCTCGTAAGCCTCTGATTTTTTCGTTTAACACGACATCCTCTAAATACGGCGCAAAAATAAGCTCACGCGACTTCACTTGGCAGACTTGTTTACTGAGTGATGACAATAATTTTAAATCCGCACTAAAACCCGTTGCCGGACGCGCACGTCCAAACACTTCGCCAATATTATCATAACGCCCGCCTCTGGCTATTTCTCTGCCCACTGAAGGTATAAAAGCGGCAAATACCATGCCGGTATGATAATGATAACCGCGCAACTCGGCTAAATCGAAACTGACAGGCAGTGACGGAAAACGCGCTGCCAGCTTTTCCGCAATGGCTTCCAAATCCGCCAAGGCATTTTTTACATCATCATTGGCTTTCAAAAACACGGCTCCGGCTTTATTAATTGTGTCATTGCCACCATTCAATTCGGGCAGCTTCAAAAACATCAGCTTAAAATCACTATCGATTGCATAGCTATCCATCAAACCCTGAAGTTCAGGTCTGGCTTTACGCTGCAAGACGTCAAATAATTCACGTTCCTGAAACTCGGTTAATTCTGCTTGTCTGGACAAAGCACGGTAAATACCCACATGCCCCAAATCCAGGTGAACATTTTGCAGCCCGGTTATAGCCAGCATTTCCAGCATCATGCGAATAACTTCTACATCACCTTCTTTGCCTGCATGCCCATAAAGTTCGGCACCAATTTGCATGGGGCTACGGGTCTTTTCCAGCGGATCGCCACGGGTATGTAATATAGTTCCTGCATAGCACAAACGCGTTGGCCATTCATGCTTAAGGTTGTGAGCGTCTATTCTGGCTACTTGCGGTGTCATGTCAGCTCTTACGCCGAGCATTTTACCACTAATTTGATCCGTCAGTTTAAAGGTCTGCAAATCCAGGTCATGTCCTGAACCTGTCAGTAAGGAATCCAGAAAATCAATAAAGGGGGGAATAACCAGGTCATAACCCCAGCAAGCAAACAAATCCAGCAGCTTGCGGCGCAAGCTTTCCAGATATTTAGCCTCTTCCGGCAAAACTTCATCTATGCCGTCCGGCAAAAGCCAGGAATCTTTTTGTTGCATGTTTTGTATGTCCACTCAAACAAAACGCCCCGCAAGCGGAGCGTTTTTATATTTTCAAATGCAGGTTGGGTTAGCTTGGGCGATTTTCTGCGAAGAACAATCCCAACGTTTTATAGCTACTTTTGTTTCTTAAAATACTGAAAAAAGTCAGAATCAGGATCCAGCACCAACATGCCCGAACTGGAAAAAGTCTTTTTATAAGCATTTAAGCTACGGTAAAAAGTAAAGAACTCCGTATCTGCACCATAAGCCTTGGCATAGATTTCTGCTGAAGTTGCATCACCCTCACCCCGCAGTTTTTCTGCATCACGAAAGGCATTAGCCAACGTAACAACTCGCTGCCTGTCGGCATCCGCACGAATTCTTTCGGCGGCTTCAGCACCTTGCGAACGAAATTCACGGGCTACCCGTTCACGTTCGGCTTCCATTCTACGGAATACCGAGGTACTAACTTCGGGCGGCAGATCAATGCGCATTACTTGAACATCAATAATTTCCATACCTAAATCAGCCGCAACCGCTTTGGAATTATTGGTTAAAATCTCACGTATTGCACTACGATCGGTTGAAATCAGCTGCTTGATATTACGCTTGCTAAACTCACTCCGAAAAGCATCCTTAATAATTTGATCCAAACGCAAATTAGCCTGATCGATATCACCGGCAACGGTGGTATAAAAAGTACTCACATTACCAATACGCCACTTAACAAAAGAATCAACAATAACGTTCTTCTTTTCAGCGGTTAAAAAACGCTCGGGTTTCGCATCCATGGTTTGAATGCGGGCATCAAATTTCTTGATATTGTTGATAAAAGGCAGCTTAAAATGTAATCCGGGTTCGTAATCGTTTTTTACGATTTCACCCAAACGAAATTTAATCGCCTTTTCTGTTTGACTAACAGAAAACACACACATTGAGCCAACCAACAACAAAAATGCTGCCAAGCCTACTAAAATTTTATTTGGTGTCATTAACGTCCCCTTGCGTCACGGCTACGAATTGAAGTCCGCTCAACAGCCGGTTCCGGTACCGCAGTCGTCGGTTGGGACTGAGGTTGATCGGCAGTGCTTGTTGGTGAGTTCGTGGGTAATGGTTGCGATGCAGCTTGTTGCTGCAGCATTTTATCCAACGGCAAGTAAAGCATATTATTGCCGCCTTTAACATCCACCAAAACCTTGCTTGTTTCAGTCAATACCGCTTCCATCGATTCAATGTAAATACGTTTGCGTGTTACATCGGGTGCCTTGGTATACTCCGTCAGTAACTTGGTAAAACGGTTGGTTTCACCCTCGGCCTGAGCAATCACTTGTTCCTTATAACCTTCAGCTTCCTGTATTTTTCTGGCCGCAGCACCACGCGCTTTAGGCACCACGTCATTAGAGTAGGCTTCCGCTTCGTTAATCAAGCGCTGCTCATCTTCCCGTGCTTTAATAGCATCTTCAAACGAGTTTTGAACTTGTTCCGGCGGTTGCGCATCCTGTAAGTTGACACTGGTGATTTGAACGCCGGACTGATAGCTATCCATAACGTCCTGGATTTCTTTTTTAATCAGCGTGACAATTTCACTACGACCCTGGGTCAAGACAAAGTCCATCGTGCTGCTACCCACGACGCCACGCAGAGCGCTTTCGGTAACCTGTTTTAAAGTCAACGCAGGATTAACCACATTAAAGATAAATTGCTTGGCGTCCTTAACCTGATATTGAATAGCCAGACGAACATCGACATAATTTTCATCTTTGGTCAGCATCAAGGCTTCTTTGGGCACTGATCCGGTGACCTGCTCGCTGCCACCGCTGCGATAGCCTACTTCGATAAAACGCTGTTGTTTTACATTAACAATATCAACCCGCTCAATAGGCGCAGGCATGTGCCAATTTAAACCGGACTGGGTAGTGCCAATATATTTGCCAAACCGTGTTTCAACGCCATGATTACCTTCATCAACGATATAAAACCCGCTTAAGCCCCATAAAACGACTGCACCGCCTGCAAGAAAACCAAGGCTTTTCATTGACGCACCTGAAGAGAAGTTTCTGGGCGAACCTTCATTATCTCCATTACCGCCGCCAAAAAACTTGCCTAATTTTTCTTGCAATGAGCGTATTGCCTCATCTAAATCAGGAGGTCCTTTCTGGTCACCTCGACCACTCCACGGGTCTTTCTTATCGCCGCCAGGCTCATTCCACGACATACTTATACTCCATATTGGATTACTTAATTAATTTATCCCGCAGGATGTGTGTAATATTCTAACGTAAATCTTTAAAAAAGGCGAAAGGCACAAGGCTAAAGGCTAAAAGTGACTGAGTTGAAGATTGTGCTTTCATATTTCGCCCTTCGCCCTTCGCCCTTCGCCCTTCGCCTTTCGCCTTTCGCCTTTCGCCTTTTACCTTGCACCTTTAACCTTGCACCTTGCACCTTGTACCTTGTACCTTGTACCTTGTACCTGAAAATCTTCAGTTTTCACGTCTTTTAACAATCCCAAATACTTTACATCAATTTCAATGACTAATTCATTGGCACCCAACTCATCAATATGCTCGTCAATTATTTTTGCGCAAGTAAATAGTTTTGCCCTGATATTGCCTTGATGGGGCTGTAAATAACAACGTTTTTTAACTTTGGTAACCGAAAACAGTTCTGCCAGAACTTGATAAAGCAGATCAACACCGGCTCCCGTTTCAGCAGATAACCAGACCCGAATCGGATTGCCTTCGTCATCCCGGTCGATATGCGGCTGAATGTTATCCAGTAAATCAATTTTATTAAAAATTTCAATCTGCCTGACTTTATCAGCGCCTATATCATCCAACACCTGATTAACCTGAACAATAATTTCATCCCTGTCATCGCTACAGGCATCAATAACGTGCAGTAATAAATCCGCTTCACTGGCTTCCTGCAAGGTCGATTTAAATGCCGCGACCAATTCATGCGGTAAATGACGGATAAACCCAACAGTATCAGCCAAGACAATTTCGCTGCTATTAGGCAACTGACAGCTGCGCAAGGTCGGGTCTAAAGTGGCAAACAGTTGATCGGCGGTGTAAATATCCGCACCCGTCAACGTATTGAATAAAGTGGACTTACCCGCATTGGTGTAACCCACCAAAGAAACCGATGAAACTTCGGCTTTTTTTCGCTTGCTACGACCTTGATGCCGCTGCTTATCGACTTTGTCCAAACGCTGCTGAATCTGCTTGATACGCAAACTCAATAGTCGTCTATCGGTTTCCAACTGGGTTTCACCTGGACCGCGCAGACCAATACCACCTTTTTGGCGCTCCAAATGCGTCCAACCTCTTACCAGTCGGGTTGACAAGTGCTTTAACTGCGCCAGCTCAACCTGTAACTTACCTTCAAAAGATTGTGCCCGTTGGGCGAATATATCCAGAATGAGACCATTTCTGTCAACTACCCGAACGCCCAAAGCGCCTTCAAGGTTTCTTTCCTGACTGGGTGCAAGCGGGTGATTAAATAATACAACATCGGCTGCGCAGGTTTCTACCGCCGCTTTAAGTTCTTCAAGCTTGCCTTTGCCGACATAATATTTTGAGTCGGGGCGTTTGCGACTGCCAGTAATGACATAAACAGGATCTGTTCCGGCTGACTTGGCCAATTCTTTTAATTCTAAAAGATCTTCCTGCCCGGAACGAAAAGTTAGGTGAACGAGTACGGCTCTTTCACCAGAGGAATCGGGTCGATCAAACAACAAAATACTCCATCAATGAATCTATAAAAACACCATTCAGCCCGTAAATATTTCTCACTCGCCGCTGACGACTTCGTCATCGCGCATAATTTTTACTGCCTTACTGGGCACTATCGTTGATATGGCATGTTTATAAACCATCTGACTGATCGTATTTTTCAGCATAATGACATACTGATCAAATGAGTCTACTTTTCCTTGTAACTTTATGCCATTAACAAGAAAAATTGATACCGGCGTATGTTCCTTTCTAAGCGTATTTAGGAAATTGTCCTGCAAATTTTGACTTTTTGACATCCGATTTCTCCTTATTATTTTATTTTAATGGCGTTTAAGATAACTGCAATTACAAGTCAATACAAATCTTTATCTATCAAACAGTACCTGCTTGTTTATGTATTTGAGCATTTTATCAGAGACGCCTTGATTTACGCCTATTTTATTGCTGTCGTTTTCAATTTAACGATAAGGCACCGATAATCCTTATCAGCCAACGCATCATTCAAAACAAGCAGTGTTTTTTTATGTCCGGACATCCAGGATTGAGGTTGAGAACGGTGTTTATAATGTAAAAAGAGCGCAAAGGTTGTAATGACAGTTGATTTCAAAATTTCAATCGAAGTAAAATCAACCCCTTCCGACAGCTCCCAACCCAACGACTCCGTATGCTTAATAGTGACTGTTTTCGCGTTTAAGCGCCTGCCGGTCAACCCGTAATGTAAACCAATTAACACCCATAAACTAATTTTAACCGCAAAAGTCAACGCATTAGCCATACTGGCAACCAATGCCAGTGCATGAACAATAATAACCAGCCTTTTTAAGCGTTTGGATGGTTTAATGGCTAACAATAACGTCGCATTAGATGCTTTTGGCATAGTTTAACGATTTAAAATTTATTGGCATAAAGCGCAGGGTGCCCGGTGATCTATTTTTACCTTACACCTTTTAGCCACATAACCGACAGTTGCTATATAATCAACCACTATTTTCAATCTTTATCCTTTCATCTATGAATCAAAACTGGAAAAACTTTTTACTCAGTCAACATGCAACGTTTGAAAGTGATACTGATATTACTTTTCCAGCCATTGCGGATGATAATGACAAAGCCATTTACCCGGTTGGGCATTTGGCTGTGTTGACCGTAAGCGGCAAAGATGCGGCAAAATTATTACAAGGACAAGTGACCTGTGATGTTAACGAACTGACCGACACAAAAAGCAGCCTGGGCGCTTTATGCAATCCAAAAGGCCGGGCTATCACCACTTTTTTGCTGATTAAAACCGGTGATACTTTTCTTGTTATTTTACCTGAAGAGCTCTTGGAAACGGTCAAAAAAAGATTGCATACGTATATTTTAAGATCGGCTGTCACCTTAACGGATAGCTCCGATCAGCTCTGTTTAATCGGCTTATCCGCACCGGCAATGCAACCCGAACCCTTATTTAACACAACGCAGCAAGACCACATTACCGTTAATTTTTCCGGCACACAAAATCGTTATTTGGTTATTGCCGATACCGATAAAGCCATTGCACTGTGGTCAAATCAAGTCGATAACCAGCACTTTAAACCGAAAAATTCAGACCAATGGCGTTATCTGGATATTCTCTCAGGCATACCTTGGCTGACTACCGAAACGTCCGAAGAATTTATTCCACAAATGCTTAATCTGGATCAATTGGGCGGTATCAGCTACAACAAAGGTTGCTATACCGGTCAGGAAATTGTTGCCCGCACGCATTATCTGGGCAAAACCAAAAGAGCGCTATTTCTGGCTGAATGCGAGTCGACGACAATACCTGCACCCAATTCAGCCATCATCGACAACAGCTCCGATACAGAGCAAACCATCGGCAAGGTATTACTGGCACAACACGCACAGATAGAGGCAGAAAGCGCGGTAACTACCGTTAACATGCTGATCGTTTTACAGGTTTCTGATAGCGATACTTATAACCTGACATTAAACGACAGCCATCAGACTAAAATTACTTTATTAAGATGACCACCATGATAAATACTCAAGCAGTTTTAAATTTTCGTCGCATCGGCATAATCACTATTTTTGCGGTTTATGTTGTCATCCTTATGGGTGGCGTTGTCAGGGCATCAGGTGCCGGCATGGGTTGCCCGGACTGGCCCATGTGCTTTGGAAAATGGATACCGCCCACTGAAGAGTCGCAGTTACCCGCTAATTACCATGAAATTTATGCCGAACGCGGTTATGAAAACACCCAGTTTAACCCCGTAAAAACCTGGACTGAATATAGCAATCGGTTAGTGGGCGTGACCATTGGTTTTTTAATTTTTCTAACCGCCTGGTCATCACGTATCTATCTCAAAACCGACAAAACAGTTTTTTATTTATCGTTAAGCAGTTTTTTTCTGGTTGGTTTTCAAGGCTGGTTGGGATCAAGTGTCGTCGCAAGCAACCTTAAACCGGTCATGATAACCGTTCACATGCTCTTGGCCTTGATTATAGTGGCCTTGTTGATTTATACCATTGCCCGCTCGCAACGTGATTCTCTCAGTAAAATTGATACGGATTTATTGCCCGCCAAGTTTAAAACCGTTTTAATCGCGGCCATGATAATGACCTTATTGCAAGTCGCCATGGGCACTCAAGTTAGAGAAGCCGTTGATTTTATTGCCCGCGAACACATTGAGCGTCAATACTGGCGCGAAGATTTTCCGATTATTTTTTACATACACCGATCTTTTTCATCGATCATTCTTTTTACAAATTTGTGGTTAGTCTGGAAAATTTACCAATCTGTTGACAAACAAAACCTGTTATTTCGCACCGGCTTGGCGCTTGCAGGCTTGGTAGTCACTGCCATTCTGGCCGGTATCAGTCTGGACAGGCTCGGCGTGCCAGCCATTATCCAACCCATCCATCTGTTGGTAGCCAGCCTGATTTTTGGGGTACAGTTTTTTATTTATAGCTGCCTGAATTACGCGGCAACAAAACCGGATTATATTAAAACATCCCGTATTGATTAATCATTCACCACGAAAACACGAAGAGCAAGCACTTTTCTTTCTTCGTGTTTCGTATCTTCGTGGTGAATAAAAAATCTATCACCAGCCTGGTTTATCCGCTTAGACGATCTAAATAAGAGAACACCCTAATTTTTCATCACTCCCAGCACCAGTGCAATATGCGCCAATTCAGCCACTGAGGACACGCTGAGTTTGCTTCTGATTTGCGTGCCATAATTAGCGACGGTTTTGTATCCAAGACAAAGTTCGTCGGCGATTTTATGAGCCGTTAAACCTTTTGCCAGCAACAGAAACACGTCAAACTCTCTGGCGGATAATGACTCAATAACGGCTTTATAATCAGTCGGGTTTGTTTCCGGATGCTTGCTTAAAAATGCACCGTCATGCCTGATCAAGCCTTGCTCTATATAAACCTCGCCTTCGGCTATTTTTTTTATCGCCACCAGCAAAATTTCAGGATGCGCGTGTTTGGTAATATAACCTTTTGCGCCTGCCTTCATGGCACGATCAACATAAACCCTTTCATCATGCACACTAAAAACCAATACCTTGGCCTGAGGGTCACGATTGCAAATACGCCTGAGTGTTTCCAGGCCACCTATACCCGGCATGGATAAATCCAGCACCATCACATCCGGTTGCTTTTCCAGATACAATTGACAGGCAGTTTCGCCACGCTCTGCTTCAGCTATTACCTCAATACTATCATCGATGGATAATAACATCCGAAAACCCGCACGCACTACGGCATGGTCATCCACCAGCATTACTTTTATCCGTTTTTTCATTTTAAGGGAATACTCACACTAATATGCATGCCTTGTTGCGGTTGAGTTTTAATCGTCAATTGACCACCCAGACTGTTGATTCTTTCTCGCATACCCAATAAGCCAAAACCCGTTTTAATCCGGTCAGCCGCACACCCCTGCCCGTCGTCCGTCACCTGCAAGCGAAGCGCTCTTTGTGTTGTTTCTGTGCACACGATTTCCAGCTTGATAATGACCTGCTTTGCCTGGGCATGACGCACTGTATTGGTTAAACATTCCTGGATAATTCTAAACACCTGAATGCTGATTTTTTGCTCCAGCGTGTCAACTCCACCAGGACACTCCAGGATTAGTTTTAACGCAGGATTCCTCATCGTCCAATGATTTAACAAATCCTCCAGCGTCGCTTTCAGTCCCAGTTCTCTTAATACCAATGGATGCAACTGATGCATCATGGAGCGCACCACGGTCATCAAGTGATCACAAACACTGATAATGGCATCGGTGCTTTGTTTAATATTAACACGCGTTTCGGTAGCCACGGCTTGGGAGCGCTCAGCCGTCACCGCCATCACTTTAATGGCAGTCAGTGACTGCCCCAATTCGTCATGTAACTCCTGAGATAGTCGCTGCCGCTCGTCTTCCTGTATCTCCAGTGAGTGCTGGGTTAAGGCACGATTTTCCTGTTGACCGGCATTTAATTCATCCGTCATGTGATTAATGGCTTTGGCAATACTGTCAACTTCCTGAATGGAAAAATCCGGTAACTTTTGCTGGTATTGCCCCGTTTCAATAACCTTTAGTGCATTAACAATAACGGCAATCGATTTAAGTGCCTTGTTAAAAGCCAAATTAACCGCCAAAAAAGTAAACAATGTCACCAGAAAAAGGGAGCTAAAAAAACCGGTGCTTTCCTGCCAGACTTCTGTTATTTCATCCAACGGATTGGCCTGAATAATCAACGTCAGTTGTTTACCTTCAAAAGTCGTGATTGGATGTTCCGCTTTACGATGCTGACCTTCGACCAAAGTAACAAACCACTGCGGTGGCCTTTCTTGAAGATTGGGTTGTTGATTTTTACGGACAACATTGATTATTTCACCTGAGGGCTGTTTCAGTTGAATGGTTAAATGTCGGGTTTGGTTCAGTGCATTAAACTGTGGCAACCAATCGGTTTCATTAAACGGCGTAGGTGAGGCTTGTGAAAAACCAAACTTTATCAACTGCACGGCCAGATTAATGGACGAATCAACTTCCTTATCCACGGCATTGCGTGCCTGCCAGATAGCTATCGATCCGCCCAGCAACAAAATACACAAGGAAGAAATAAAAATTCGCAGGTTGATTTGGTAACGCAAGCTCATGTTTTATGATAAATTAGTGCATCATCGGGTTGATGGCTTATAAAAGTACACCATTATTCATCCGCACTCAATTATCCGCCACAGGAAAAATTCTTTTTTGGGGCTACTCAGTATTTTTGATCAAAAAACAGTCTTTATTTTCGCCATGTTCCCTCGGTGTACAAAAAATGCTGATTGCTTGTTTGTGTTGTTTGTCCGAATAATCAATTGATTTGCCACCCATCTTCTCATTTATTGGTTTGCGCAAATGTCTGATGCGCACCAAGTCATGCACTATTACACTTTAAATTAACCGGCATTATTAACCCGCGATCGTTTATTCAACCTATAAACTTCAAAATCATCATAGCCAAAAAAGATTTTTTTATTGGCTATGATGATTTTTTGTCGCATTTGATAAAACAATAATTCGGACAGTTTTTTTGAAATAACAGTCCGTAGAAAGATAACTCACTGAAAATTAACAACTTTAATTTTTTGAGTGGGATTTTTATAATCATTTAAAATCAGATAGTTACAAAAACTGTCCGAACTATTGATAAAAAAAAATATCAATTTTGGATGAAATTGCAGTGTGCGTTTTTTTTTTTGGTCTACACTTAAAAGTGCGAGCCGGGATAGACATTCGGTGAGCCTATAGAGCAAAAGAAAAGATATTGAAAAAGTACCGGCTAACGATTTATTTGCGGTTGAATTAAATCATGCGCGTATAAAATTATCTTTATAGCAATAGTAAAAATAATGTGCAATTTGACAGCATGTTTTCACGTATCAGGAAAATGAAGTCACGCGTGAAGGCTTTAACCCTTAAATTTTGAGATATCAATTATGAAACTAAAAAACAAAACTACTTTATTAACTGCTGCTATTGCTTTAGCAAGCGTTTCTTACTTACCAAATGCAAGTGCAAATATATTTAATTTGGGAACCCTAGACACTCAAGACTCAGCTTCTTTTTCAAGTGGTCATTTGGCTGCTGGTAATTTCACAGATGAAGTTTTTTTTGATGTAAATGGCCTGTTTTCTGTTGAGGCGGATGCAAAAGCATTCCGCTTTACTGTTAGTTCAGTTGGGACTGTACTGGAAAGCTTATCCCTTTTTGACGGATCCACTAAGCTTGCTTTTTCCTCTGCAGTGCCTACTATTTCTGGAACCAAAACTTCTTTTCTTGCTGAAATCGCTCCTGTGGAGCCATTGTTTGCGAATCATTCGTATCATTTAGAAATTAAAGGTGACGCTCTGAACAATGGTGCGACTTATCATGGCGGTCTGGATACTTTACCTGCGGCTGTACCACTGCCAGGTGCAGCTTGGATGATGTTGACAGGTATGATTGGTCTGTTGGGTTATCAAGCACGCAACAAGAAAACGGCTTAATTCGCACTACTGAATTAAATCGGTCTCTTTAAAACTTACCGCTCGTTCTTTTTGTGACACGGGCGGTATTTTTTTGGTCTTAAATACACATTTCAATTGAACAATCTCTTAACGGTCGCCTCAACAAACTTGTGAAAAAAACCATAAAATCAAAATGTTGGCAGCATCAATGCAAGACCTAACTTCTGTCAAGACCTATCGTCTATTTTTTGCTTTATAAAGCGGTATGGCTTAAAAATTCACCTGCAGGAAAAATTTTATCCAGCCTTAAAACTGATAAAATGAACGTCAATTGAGCCGGTTAATTCCGGATTTTTGTGCTAGAGTCGTGCAAGTTGATGTTCGGCTAATGAGACAATCAGAACATGGATAATTCCGGACTTTTATTGTCTGAAATTCTGGCAGGTATTGCCGATAAAAAAATGAGCATTTAAAGCAGGTGATAATTGGCAAGCGTTGAAATTTGTTGTACCAAAAACATTATTTTCTCTTTTTAACAAATTCCATATTTTGTAATTCATTGCTTCAATTGGTCGGGACGAAAGGTTCTGAACCTTCTATCCCTTGCCCCCAAACAAGCAAAAATTTAAATTAGTTACAGACCTCGCCAAGTTCTGATCTACTACATATTTACTACGTTCTACGCCCTATTAATTACATCGTAGTGACAAATTTACTACACCTATTAATTCATATAATCACCTGGGTAAAATTCACTTCGATGACGTGGTGAAAACATGGAAGCACCGTGATCAAATTCAGGAACCATACGATTTAGTCATGACCAAGGGTGATGCCATTGCCGTTGTTGAAGTAAAGTACAAGGCTCATACCAATTATCTGGATAAGCAGGATCGTAAAATGAGCAATTTTAAAAAGTTGTTCCCCATCTACCAGGCATTTAAGCAATATGGGGTGTTATAGCGGCCTTCCATATTTACGATGATACCAAACAAGAAACGTTAATACGTAGTTATTTTGTTTTGCAACGCAGCGGTGATCCGGCTCATACGGAAAGTAGCGATCATTTGACGGTGCTGTAAAAGTGTCCGGGAACGCCAAGCCCCAGCTTGGCAGCTTTAAAAAAGCCGAACTGGTACTCGGCGCTCCCGGCTTATTTCTCCAAATCCAGATATCTATTGCGCCTTAAATTCACTCTGGTGCTCAACAAACCAGCGATAGGTGCTGGCCAGGCCATCAGTCAGCGTTATCTGCGGTTGCCAGTCCAGTGACTTGATTTTACTAACGTCCATCAACTTTCTGGGCGCACCGTCCGGTTTGCTGCTATCCCAGATAATGTCACCTTGATAGCCTACGACGTGCTGGATGGTTTCCGCCAATTCACGTATGGTCACATCTGTGCCTGTACCGACATTAAGATGTGACAGCATGGGTTCCGTGCAAGCCTGATAATGTTCTTTACTTAAGCCCAGCACATGCAAACAGGCAGCGGCCATATCATCGACATGTAAAAACTCACGCATGGCGGTGCCGCTACCCCAAAGGGTAACGGTGGGTGATTGACTGGTTTTGGCGTCATGAAACTTTCTGATCATGGCAGGAATAACGTGACTGTTTTCTAAGTGAAAGTTGTCATTCTGGCCATAAAGATTGGTCGGCATCACCGAGCGATAATCGGTGCCGTACTGACGATTGTAAGATTCACAAAGTTTGATGCCGGCAATTTTGGCGATGGCATAAGGTTCATTGGTGGTTTCCAGGGTGCCGGTCAATAAGGCACTTTCCTGCATGGGCTGGGTGGCCAGTTTGGGGTAAATGCAGGAGCTTCCCAAAAACAGGAGTTGCTGGCAACTTACCGCCCAGGCTTGATGAACGATGTTGGCTTCCATCATCAGGTTTTGGTAGATGAACTCAGCAGGATAGGTATTATTGGCATGAATGCCACCCACTTTGGCCGCCGCCAGAATCACTTGCTGCGGCTTTTCTTGTTGCATGAAATCACGTACAGCCGCCTGGTCGGTTAAATCCAGTTGACCATGAGTGCGCACGACAGTATTTTGATAGCCTGCATCATGTAACTGCTTAACAATGGCGGTTCCCACCATGCCACGGTGTCCGGCAACATAGATCTTTTGTTGTTTATCGCTCATGTGTTTATTCCCGGCTAACCGCAACGTTAAAGCCTTGTTCTTTTAACAAGGCATGTTTTTTGGCTTCATCAAGATCACAGGCGACCATTTCAGCGATCATTTCCTGTAAGGTAATTTGCGGCACCCAACCCAATTTTTCTTTGGCTTTGCTGGGATCGCCCAACAAGGTTTCTACTTCAGCGGGTCTAAAATAACGCGGATCAATGGCGACGATGGTTTTGCCGACGGTTAAGCCCGGTGCTTTGTTGCCTTGAATCGCATCAACAAGGCCTTTTTCGTCAACGCCTGACCCTTCCCAACGGAGTGTAACACCCAGTTCGCCGGCGGCCATTTCAATAAACTGCCGTACCGAGTATTGCACGCCGGTGGCGATAACAAAATCTTCGGGCTGTTCTTGTTGCATCATCATCCATTGCATGCGCACAAAATCCTTGGCATGTCCCCAGTCTCTGAGTGAATCCATGTTACCCATAAATAAACACTGCTCCAGACCCATGGCGATATTACTCAGTCCACGGGTTATTTTGCGGGTAACAAAGGTTTCACCCCTGCGTGGCGATTCGTGGTTAAACAGCACCCCGTTACAGGCGTACATGTTGTAGGCTTCACGGTAATTGACGGTAATCCAGTAGGCGTAAAGTTTGGCGACGGCATACGGCGAACGCGGATAAAACGGCGTGGTTTCTTTTTGCGGTATTTCTTGTACCAGTCCGTATAACTCTGAGGTGGAGGCTTGGTAAAAACGGGTTTTCTTTTCCAGTTTTAAAAAGCGGATGGCTTCAAGCAAACGCAGCGTACCGATACCATCAACATCAGCGGTATATTCAGGCGATTCAAAAGACACCGCGACATGGCTCATGGCACCCAGGTTGTAGACTTCATCAGGTTGGGTTTCACTTAAAATACGGGTTAAATTGGAGCTGTCTGTTAAATCACCGTAATGCAGATAAAACTTGGGGTCTGTGATGTGCGGGTCTTGGTAGATATGATCAACCCGTTGCGTGTTAAAAAGCGATGAACGCCTTTTGATACCATGAACTTCATAACCTTTTGCCAGTAACAATTCGGCAAGGTATGAACCATCTTGTCCGGTAACACCGGTTATTAATGCAACTTTTTTACTCACTATAGCCCCTTATTGGTTTAAATAGGTTGATGGATAAATCATAAAAGATTATCACCCCGAAAACCAAGGACACGAAGTTTTTTCTTTCTTCGTGTCCTTCGGTCTTCGTGGTGAATTAAAACAGCCTTACCCTGTTTATTTAGCGGCCGGTTTTCCGGGTATGTAACCCTGCAATTCAGGCACCAGTTGCTTCATAAAAGCTTGTAACCGTTGATCGGCTTTTTCAATATCCTCTGTATTACCTACACTGGTAACCAACCGTATTAAAGCCCCGTCAGTACGGTTCATAATCAGGGAATCGTAAAATAAATACCATTTTACCAAATATTCATTGGTTAACGTGCGTCCATGTTGTTGAAACCAATAATAAACCAATTGCTTGCTTTCACCCTTTTGAATAACTGCACGATTTAACTCAAGCGGGTCACCATCAACGGTTATATCGGGAAAGTTACGTTGTCCGAAATCAGTAATTTGCCAACCATCACCCGGCATACAAGCTTTGGGTGAATGTACCGCAACGCCTCTGCGTTGGGACTGGTAATACGCGCTGTAAAAGTTAATGCTGCTACCTGATTCTGGCTGTGCATAGTTAATGATGGCATAGTCTGTTAATTTAAGCTCATCCAGATAATATTGACTAAGGTAGTCATTACGTCCTTGCCATTTCCCCAACTGTAAGGGGAAGTTAAGAAAGGCTTTGCGAGCCGGAATAATGTCTTCCCTCTCCTGGATAAAATTGGACGCGATAGCGCTACCGGCAAGTAACAATAACAACAGCACTAGCGATTTATTAAATTTAAGCTCAGGATTGGGTTGTTTTGAATCACCTGACCATTCACTGGGTATTAAAACCAGTTCGTTAAAGGCTGCTTTTCTGCCGCTGAGTCTTGAAAACAGCCACATCTCCACAAATAACAAAACCATACACAACAAAAACACAACCCAGCCTTCAAAATCATGCAAAAAGCCTTCTGCCATTGCTGTTCCCCAGTTGTCCACCATGATGCCGATGACACCGATGCGAAAGCTGTTCATAAAAATGGTCAGCGGCGCTGAAGAAAGAAAAATCAGGGCTTTTTGCCAAAAAGAACCTTTGAATAAATATGCGCACAAGAAAGAAAGACTGGCCAAGGGAAATAAATACCTAAGGCCGCTGCAGGCATCTACTACCTGTAATTTATAACCCCCCAGATCAATGACATTACCTTCAAGATAAACCATGATGTCGCAGGCACGAATAAACTCAACACCTAACCAGGATGAAATCAACTGTAATTTTGCCGACAAATTATTGAGAATAAATGCCGGAAAGGGCACCATAAACACCAAAAACAACAAGGGTATTGCACCGACACGCAATCCACGCCAGCCAAACGCAATCGTAAACATGCCTGTTAACGTGATAATGAAAGCATATTGCTCAATTGTTTTTAAGGTTGCCAATCCCCCTAAAAATCCTAGCATCAGGCCAATGATTACAATGACAAATCCCGGCCCTGCCTCTTTAAAATGGTCAATAAACGTTAACTCACGCCGCCGAATCCATAAAAAATAAACACTGATAACGGGTATAAAAAAACCGTGACTATATTCTTCCGAGCCCATCCAGATGTGAACCATCATATCCAGGCTGCTTTTAAAGGTATAGCCAAGCAATAGCAGCGCAAAGATCCAGAGTATTAAGGCTGTAGCCGGCTTTTTTAAGCCAATAAGTGAGTTATCTTGGGAATGTAAATTCATTTTTAATGTGACGGATTAAGGGATCAGGATTAACGTTTAATAATTAGAAATATGTATAACATAGCGTAAACATGTTGCACCTGTACCTAAAGGCATGGGTATCTAAACATCTTTTATACCCAATGAAACAGTAGCACAAGCGCACCAGGCAGCTGGAGGGTTGGGATAATGAGCATAAAATCAAGCAGTTACACTCCTCTTATCCCAACCTGAAACCCTCGCTCCGCACTCTCTTTGGAGAAGGATCCGTAGGGCTTGTGTAGATACCCAGGGCCTAAAAAAGAGATGGATGTAAGTATCAAGTGTGCCATGCCTGTTTCTTGGTTAATTTTTTTATTGCTCATTAGGGAAGATCAAATCATGACCACAATACGAACAAAAAAATATTTATATAGATTTATTTAATATTAATGTTTCAATAATAGCTTGGAAACGAGGATAGGGCAATAGCAAAACCTTGGCACTCAATGTCACTTGTGCAGAAATTTTAATGCCCCATCAATGTTATAATACAGAATAGCTTATATCATCCACATTTTAAAAGCCTTAAGATGCCTTGGCTTGATGACATTCTATTATGACTGCTAATTATTAAATTTTGATGACTAAAAATTTTATGGTAGACTAGCACCATTCAAAATTTTTCATTTAAAAATTAAAAAAAATTTAAAGTCGGAAAGTTTACTTAGCTTTATTTTAATAATAAAATACTATACTATAATTTTACCGTGTAATTTATAATTTTGATTCACCTTGCTTGTCTTATTTCTGTTACATCTAACCTCTATAATACTTCTTAAGACCGTTCTGCAGCTCCAGTCATAAGACTTATACAAACATCCTTACTCAAATGGACATCATTTTGAAACATTTACTGACATTTATTTCATTTTTTCTGGCACTCACAACGATTGCTTACGCCAACCCGCAACCAACCGCGCCCGTTAAAGAACAAATACCCAAACAACAGCCGGTTAAAGAACAACCAGCCGATACAATCAACTACCTGCTTTCGCCAGGTGATTTAATTGAAATTTCGGTCTGGAAAGAAGAAGGCATGCAAAAAGAACAAACCTTGGTAGCCCCTGATGGCAACATTACTTTTCCACTTGCCGGCACCCTTATGGCAGGCGGCAAGCCCATGTTTGCACTTGAAGAAGCCATTGCCGGACGCTTGGCAAATTACATAGCCGATCCTGTGGTTACCATTAAGTTGCTACAAAATAACGGCAATACTATTTTTGTTATTGGTAAAGTCAACAAGCCCGGACAATATCCGGCCAACAGACGTATTGATGTTATGCAGGCGCTTAGTCTGGCGGGCGGCTTAACGGTTTATGCCGACGAAGATTCAATTCATGTCCTTAGGCGTGTGGGCAATGAAGTTAAAATATTCCCTTTTGATTACGACGCCGTGTTGGATGGCGAGCATCTTGAGCAAAATATAATATTACAAGCTGGCGATACGGTTACTGTACCTTAATCCCAAGCCTTAAATTACTTGATAACATCACACATCACAATGAAAAAGGGCTTTTTAGTGCCGGCTATACTGTGCGCCTCGTTTACCTGTCAGGCTAACGATTATTTTTTTCAACCGGTAATAAGCTCCAGTGAACGCTATACCAGCAACCTGTTATTACGACCAACATCCACGGGGAACTGGATTAGTAAGTTATCGCCCGGATTTAATGTTGGCCTGCGCAGTGACAATATAAATTTAAAATCAAACTTTACCTGGAACCAGTTGTTTTATACCAACAACTCCGCACTTAACATTAGCGAGCAGCTATTTAACATTGATTATGAACACAGACGCGGGCGCTTACAATGGGGCTTGGATGCCTATTTTAACCACCAGTCATCCTTAAATAATCTAAACACTGTTCAAGGACTTGCTTTTACTCAGGTCATGGTAAAACAGCTAAACATAGCGCCAACGGTTTCGTATGCGCTAAACGAACTGAGCTCTGTTTCGTTGAACTATTCTTATACGAATGCTGCTTACGAAAAAAGCCAGAACATCATTTTAAGCAACTACGATTATCAACAGCTATCAAGTACCTTCACGCATCTCTACACGGAACACGACAAACTCAATGCCACGGTTTCAGGTTCCCGTTATAAGATTCCGACACGAGGCCTGACCACTTTTAATGAAGTGGGTCAGTTAGGTTGGCAACACAGTTTTAATGAGCAGCTGGTTACTTATGTCTCAGCGGGTATCAATTATTCACAGTCGGAATTACAGTCAACGACCATCACCACCAACACCCACGGCATTGGCGGGGTCTTTCAAGCATCGGTACAAAAATCTTTTGAGAAAGGCTCGATTGCACTGGTTGCCGCGCAAAACCAAACCCCGACCTCTCAAGGTTTACAAACGCAATCCCAGTTGACGTTAACCCCGACCTACGCCATTACCGAACGTTGGTCGTCAAGTCTTTCGGCCAATTATTCCATGTATAAAATGCCGGCAGCTCACAATGGTCCAAATAATCTTGATAGAACGTATGCTTCTGTTAATCCCAATATCAACTGGAAATGGACACCGGAAATTAACGTGGGGTTAACTTACACCTACCGCCAACAAGAATATAAAAACAGTAATCAACTCAGGCAAGACAATGGTATTCAATTACAAATTACTTATCAACCCCAAACCAACAATCAGGTGAAATAGCGTGGAAAATCAAGCGATCGATATCAGAGATTATTTAAATATCGTCAAACGACGCAGTAAGTTTTTATTAATCCCGTTTGTGGTGATTTTTATACTGAGTATTGTGCTGTCCGTTGTATTGCCTTCGGTGTACCGGTCAATAGCCACAATTCTGATTGAAGAACAGGAGATACCTTCCGATTTGGTTCATTCTACCGTCACCACATTTGCTGATCAGCGTATTCAGGTTATCAGCCAACGCATCATGACTCGGGCCAATCTGGTAGACATTATCCAGAAATTTGATTTGTATGCTAAAGAACGCAAATCGAAATCTGAAGAGCTCATTTTGGATAAAATGCGTAAAATCATTAAAGTTGAACCCATCAGTGCCGATGTGGTCACCAAGAGCGGTTCGGCAGCAAAAGCGACTATCGCGTTTACACTGGCCTTTGATTATAAAAATCCGGTACTTGCTCAAAAAGTGGCCAACGAACTGACGTCTCTGTTCCTTAAGGAAAACATCAAATCCCGCACTGAATCCGCACAAAATGCAACGCTTTTTTTAAGCGAAGAGTCACGCCGTTTAAGAGATAAGATCAACGAAACACAAACCCAACTGGCGGCTTTTAAAGAAAAAAACCTTAACCAGTTGCCGCAGATCAGTCAACTTAATCAACAGGAACTCACTGCACTTAGCAGTCAATTGTTAAATCTTGATAGCCAGGAACGTTCGTTACATGAACGTCAGTTTTATCTTGAAGGCGAGCTGGCACAAATTGACCCCAATGCCATGGCCACCAATGCCACAGGCGCTCGTGTATTTGATATGAAAGACCGGCTTAAGGTACTGGAATCAGAATATCCCTCGTTACAAGCCAGTTATTCTGCCGGCCACCCGGATGTCATTAAAACCAAACGTGAAATTGACTCGTTAAGAAAAGAAACCGGCAGCAATACTGATCTTAACAAGATGAATGCCGAACTGACTACTAAAAAGGCCGGATTGGCATCGCTGTTAAAACAATATTCGGATAAACACCCGGATGTATTAAAACTAAAAAAACAGATTGCCACCTTACAACAATCCTTGGTAACGGCAAGCAATACTGAACAGAACAACCCCGTACTACAACCGGACAACCCTGCCTATATAACCCTAAAAGCTCAACTGCAATCCATACAGGCTGAAGTTGGATCATTGGCTTATACGCGCAATCAACTCGCCAAAAAAGCTGAAGAACTACGTATAAGCTTGCGGCAGGCTCCTTTGGTTGAAAAAGAATATACCGATCTTATCCAGGAACTGGACAATACCAATCTTCGTTATCGTGAAGTGAGCGCCAGAGAAATGGAAGCGCAAATCTCCGAGCAACTTGAAGTTGAGCGCAAGGGTGAGCGTTTTACCTTGATTGATCCACCTCAAGAGCCCCTGGAACCAATCAGTCCAAACCGGGGTGCCATTCTTTTTCTGGGTTTTGTGTTTGCAGCAGCGGGCGGATTTGGCAGTGTTTTTCTGGCTGAGATGTTGGGCTCAACTATCAATAATGAAAAAACTATTGCCTCAATTTTAGGCGTACTGCCATTATCGAGTATTCCTTATCTGGAAAGCAAAGAAGAAAGTGAAGCGGCTGCAAAACGGTGCCTCATCCTACTGATCGGAACCTTGATTGCCATTGTCCTGTCTATTATAGGTTTCAACTTCCTGGTGATGCCATTAGACGTGTTTTGGTACAAACTGCTGCGTGTTATCGGCAATATCTAAATCATAAACCGGAAATAAATTATGAGCTCAATAGACACTATAATGGAAAAAATAACCCCACTAACCCAGCAATCTGCTGCCTTACCGGCGGATAGCGAGCACTTTTTATATACGCAGACGCATATCCAGTCCTCTCCAAAAAGTCACCTGCAGAAAAATCGCATCATTAGCGGTTTTAAACCGGGCGAATGGCTTGAATCTTATAAAATGCTGCGCACGCGCTGCCTGCAAGTTATGGATGCGAACAAATGGACTACGCTAGCCGTGACCAGCCCTAACGAAGCGTCAGGCAGTAGCTTGACGGCGGCCAATCTGGCTATCAGCATCGCTATGGAATTAAATCGTAGCGTGTTACTGGTTGATGCTAACTTTATGAATCCCGGTATTTGTAACCTGTTTGGCCTTGATACCGACATGGGTCTGAGTGATTATCTGTTACACAACACACCGATTAGTGAGATGTTGATTAATCCTGACCTGGATCGTTTGGTGATTTTACCGACTGGCAAAGAAATGATTAATTCGACAGAAATGTTGCGTTCACCCAAAATGATACGCCTGGTACATGAGCTAAAAACCCGTTATCCTTCAAGAATCATCATTTTTGACATGCCGCCCTTGTTATCTCAGTCTGATACACTGGGCTTTGTTCCTTGTGTCGACTGTGTTTTACTGGTCGTTGATGAAGGTCATACCAAAACCGATGAACTTAAAAAGGCAGCATCGCTGCTCAAAGACATTAACGTTTTGGGTACCGTACTTAACAAAGCCAGCAATAAAAAAATAAAATACCAGGCAAGCTAGTTTCAAGTATTCGGGTGGATTATTTATAGATTCTAAGATAAATAATTTAGATACAGACAGATAACCTCCCTTGAAGGGATGTTATCTGTGCTGAATCAGTTAAAGGCTCAACCTCCTGAATCTTTGTAATGAATTAGTTGAACTGGAGAAAAGCCCTCTCATACATCACTATCAATAATAATGAAACTACCAGCAACGGCTAAAATTACTTTATTATGTCTGGCCGTAACACCATCGGCCCAAGCTATCAATTTTAACTTTATTACTACAGGAATGAGTAGTCAGGCGACCGCCCCGCACTTAACCTCGCCGACAGCAGTTTGTCATCGAAGTTACTGGATCCGGTAACGATCAATATTACCGTTTAAACGCTATCGAAACCTTCAAACGTTTCAGTCGGGGTTGCAAACCCCGACCGGTATCAGTATTAATTGCTTTTGTGCTTCTATGAAGGATGCCGAATACTTCCAAGATATAGATTTTTCAGATAAATAATTTCGATGCTAACGGATACCATCCCTTTGATGGATGTTATCCGTGTGAGTTAAATTGTCGTGTAGTGGACGTTTAATTTCTGAAAGACTATAGCTTGCAATCAATGTTATACCAATACAATCACCACCCCTCTTTAAAAAAGTCACTGGCATGGATATCGAAACTAAATAGCCATGGATGGCACCAGCTGACTTACAAACACTTTACTTAATTATAAGAGACTCACGCATGAAAAAAACCGATACAACTCCGCTTTGGGTATTTCTGGCCTTCTCCAGTATTGAAACACGCAAAGGGGCACTCATCCTGCTATGGAGCAGCCTGGTATTTAGCCTTTATTGTGTTCCTTGGGTTATTTACTTCAACGGTGATGGTTGGGTGGAAAAATTACTTTTAATCGATGACTGGAGTTGGTTTGCCATGATGCTGCCGATGACGGCCTGGTATTGGATAAGTCTGAAATGGATAGATAAAAATAATGGCTGGTGAGACAGCTTTGTTTTTTTTGCACGAAAGTAGTCAATAGTTTGGCAAAAAAAAACGATACGGGTCGGAGTTTGCAACCTCCACCGAAATGTTTAAATACTTCAATAGCTTTCAAAACGAAAAACAGGAATACAACGACTAAAGCCATTGCATTCCTGCCTTAAATCTAAACAAGTCTGCTGTCTTCTCCAAAGAGAAAGAACGAAACGAAGGTTTCGCTTGAGATAACGGGGGAATACTATAATCGGTAGCGCTTTTTATCCGCGACGTGAACATCGGTGCCCACGTCGCTTCGTTCCCTAGTTCTTGGTTGCTGCCGCTCCATCCAGTGACTTTAAAGTTTCTTTTGCGACATCCATACCCACAAAATCACCTTTTTTATCGATCGCCTTTTGCAAGAACTCACGGGCCTTAGCGGTATCATTTTGCTTGAAATAAATCATGCCCAAATGATAATTACTCACGGCGGACTCAGGTTCCTTTGCTAATACTTTTAACAACAAATCCCGGGCTTTGGCATAGTTGCCTTGCTTGTAGGCAATCCAGCCGACGGTATCAAGCGTATTAGGGTTATCGATTTTTTCCAACGGCTCAGCCAGTTTAGCGGCACGCTCAATGCCGGCACTGTCTTTGCCGTAATCAGACAAATAACTGGCTAGATTGTTAAGCGCTTCCATTGACTCAGGATGCTGCTTATAGACCTCTTCAAACAACGCGATGGCTTTGTCTTGCTCACCGCCTTGGGTATAAATAGTGGCCAAATCATTAACCAGTTCCATTGCATTTTTCGTGTTAACAAGTCCTTCCTGATAGATTTTTATGGCTTCGGCTTTATTTGCTTGAGCACCATAAGCCATCGCTATCATACGATAAGGAATGGGCCATTCAGGTTTGATAACTGACGCTTTTTTAAAGGCACCAATCGCCTCATTAAACTTTTTATCGCTTAAGTAAACCCCGCCCAATAAATTGTAAGCGACAAAGTTTTTGGGTTGTTGCTTGATAATCTCATTCAACTTGGCAACCGCTTTGTCTGTCTGTTTAAGCGACAGGTAACTTTTAATCAACTGAGTCAAAGGCTCTATCGCATCAGGTTGTATCGCCAGAGCACTTTCAAAGGCAGGTACACTTTTATCAACCTTCCCTTCTGCCTGAAAGGCCAGACCGGACAGAAAATAGCCCATACCTTCTTTAGGAACCGCTTCCTGCAGGCGTTTTGCCGCATCTTGCGCTTTATCCCACTTTTTCTGGGTCAGGTATACTTTATAGATGGCTTCCAGTCCGCGCTTGCTTTTGGGATCGGCTGTTAATAGTTCATTAATTTGCTGCACTGCACGATCAACCTCACCCGATTGTTGCAGTAAACTGGCCAAATCAAGTCTGGCATCTTCATCTTTAGGGGCAATCTGGATGATTTTTTCCATGTTTTCACGCGCCAAAACAGGGTCTTTATTCATCAAATGCGCTGTACTCAGTAACTTAAGTATTTTAATGTTTTGAGGTTGATCAACCAGAACCGCTCTAAAATCACCAATCGCGTCGGGGATTTTGCTTTCTGACAAAGCAAGCTCTCCACGTAACGATAACGCATCAACATCACGCGGATTTTCTTCAATAATTTGCTTAATCATCGCCTTGGCTTCGTCAACGCGTTTGGTTGCCACATATAACTTGGCCAGCCCGTTACGTGCTTTAATGGATTGCGGCCCCAGTTTATCAAGTTCGACAACCTCTTTTAACACCTGCTCTGCTTTATCGGGGTGCTTTTGTGCCAACTCTAAATCAACCATTTTAAACCGTAGATCATATTGCTGCGGACTTGCTTCAATCATAGGAAGCAATTCGGCAATTGCTATTTCCGGTGTTCTTTTAGCCACCAAAAAATCAATCAACATGGACTTGGCATTAACGTCATCGGGTAAATCCTTAACCGCTTGCCGCAATACCGCTTCTGAATTATCCAGTTGATTGCTGGCCAGTAAAAATAAAGCCAAACGTTTACGATTCTCCAACTGTTTGGGCTCTATTTTAACGATAGTCTCAAGGGTTTGCTGCGCCTTATCCAGCGCTTTTGTATCCGTATACAACTTGGCAAGCATTAGCAACGGTGATGTGTTGGTCGGATTCTTTTCACTATTTTTTTGCAAACTGGCGATGGCCTGATCAATTCTCCCCGCTCTGGCATCAATAGAAGCCATTAATAAATTGGCCTGAACATCATCAGGTTGTTTTTTCAGTGCCGCTTCAAGCTGGGTTATTGCACTATCCGTATTGTTTTTAGCGATAAAAACACCGCCCATCAACACGATACCTTCAACGTTTTCGGGATCAATAGCCTGAACTTCTTTCGCCATTTTTTCTGCATTATCAACCTGATTGACCATCAGATAAATTTGCCCCATTCTTAAACGTGACATCAGATGCTTGGGATCTTCACCCATTACCGCCATATATTGACTCACGGCATTTTGTAACTCGCCTAACTTGCTTAACGATTCGGCCATTTGGTAACGGGCTTCAACGTCTTTGGGGTCAATTTGCAGCACATTCTTGAAAGACAATTGGGCTTTTTGATAATCGCCCGCTGTAAATAACTGGCTCCCTTCTTCCATATACTTGGCTTTTCTTTCTTCAGAGCCGCCGCAAGCCGTTAGCAGACTGACCAAGGCCACAACAAGCAGTTTTTTTGAATGAGGTACTTTGGGTAACATTAATTAAATCCTGATTGGGTTGTTTTGATGAATCAATACTTGCAAGTTAGCGATAACAAAAACCAACATTAACCTGTGAATTGATTTAATTTAATTTTGACAGCTTAAATTATAACAGTAAATTTAAGGCCTATTATGAATTGTACTTTATATATTGCAAGTAATTACCAATATAGGAATGAGATGTTGATTTCAGGCCGTCCGAGGTTAACGCCTATCTGTTCGCTCAATCCACAAGCTTTAGCCAATTCAGGGCAGACATATATGCCCTGAATTGGCCATATATTACTATGAGCAGTCAGAAATGAACTTTATTATTTAACTAAAAAGTCCGGTTAAGGCTGCTGAGCTTCTTTCGTTTCCGGAACTATCGCACTGGTTACCGACGGTTCTTTATGCTGATATTTTTGCTTGATCAGTTTGTCTTCATATTCCTGAATAATGGTTTCCATTTCCACACTCTTAAATTGCAGTATGGGTTCAGATTTTAGCAGACTGTCCAGCACGCTTTTATTTTCATAACTGTTTAGCACTTCCTTGGCGGCTTCAAACAGTTTTATGTTTTTGCCTTCGCAGTTTTGCAGGTTACTTTCAGTCTGTTTTTGGGTATTTTCCAGATTGACATGCGTTGCACTCAGCTCATTTTTAGCCTTATTTAACACATTGTATTTCTCAATCACTTCCAGCAATTTTGTATGGGTTTGTTCAAGCGTGTTACTCACTGATACATTACTGCTTTTTTGTGCCGCCAGTTCAGCCCCCAAACGCTCTTCAGCCAAAGCCGCTGCGTCTTTATCCTTCTTTAACTTTTCAATTTCCGAGGCAAGCTTGTCTTTTTCTGTTTTAAGCAAATCGCGTTCCGTGGTGACCTCTTTAACCAAGGTTTGCAGCTTAAGCACCGCTTTATTGTTGCCATCCGCTGCTGCGCGTGGAGCTGCCTGAGTTGTTGTCGACAACAAACTGCCGATCAACAAAACAGAAACAGGTAGCGATTTGATTATGTTATTCATTTCAAACTCCCGTTAAAAACGTGTATTGATGTCAAGTTGCATGATATCCACGCCATATTGCAGCCCGCTAATCATATTACCGCTCAGCCAGCGGCCGGTCAGCCAGAAATTTTTCATCAGCCCGTAATTGCCGCCCACTACCCAGCCTTTGACATTTGTCCCGCCGAGATTGCCAGCACCTCCCTGGTGAAAATCAGAATCTGTGAAAGCGTCCAACACTGCGTCGCGTTCCACATATTTGTAGAAAGTAAATACGCTCCATTTGCCAAATGAATCGACTTTCGGCCAGCCGAACTCACCCCTAATCTGCCAGGCGTTAGTATCGCCTTTGTATGACTGACCAGGTGGTAAGCCGCCATTAACAATAATATTTGTGTATTGGCTTACATCAAAACCAAGGTTTTTGGCATAATCGGCGCTAAACTTAACATGCGTCGGCGCAAACAAAGCCAAGTCATATAAAGCATTAATATTAAGAATACGATAATTAGTCGCAAGCCCGACCAAACCAGGAGGTTGATTCACAACATTATTACAAATACTGGTCAGAGTATTGCCAAACTGCATAAATTGTGGAACGGATTGCGCCATCTCTGCAGAGTTGTCAGCGCAGGTAGCACCAGGAATATTATTTACCACGGCCTGAATATTACGGTAGTCGAAATAGCCGACTCCCATCTTTAGCGAGTCTTGATTGTTAAAACCCCAATCAAGCCCAGCCTGCCCACCTACCATCCATTTATCACGAGTGCTAAGTCCTGTCGAAGCCTGCAAAGGAAAAACGCCGGCTGTTGCAAAGACTGTCGGCCCTTGGCCACCAATGCTATCGGGCAACTCAGTTGCTCCCAAGTGTTGTCTCACGGTTCCAAACGCCCCCTCAAAAGATAAATCTTCGTCCCATACCATCTCGCTACCGGCGGTAAAAAATGGATTCGGTGTACGTCCGCCCATCACTGTTAACCAGTTAAATTTTTTATCGTCAACCAAATTATAACTGAGGAAGGCCCGGTCAATCGTAAACTGGTACCTACCTCCGTAATTACCTAGAGCCTGATTGGTCGATACCGCGTTTGCAATATTACCGGTAGCCAAACGGATACCGGCATCGAGGCCTTGGGCGATATTAGCATCAATCTCCAGTCGAACCCGTTCCCGACCCATATTGCGATCTTGGGTGGTATCCACAAACGTATTGGCTGGCCCGGCATTTCCTAATCCACCCAGACTGTTAATGTTTGGCCAATCGAGATAGCTGTTGCGAATATTATCTGACGGATAAAAATTGGATTGCTCTCTTAAGCGCATATCTCCTGACAACTTAAAGCGACTAACCCATTCAGGTAATGCGCCCGGCAAACCCCACTTTTCCTTTTTCGCTTTTTGCATCACATCGCCAACCACTTCTTCACGCAGCTCACTACGCACTTGCTGGCGAATTTCATCTTTTACAAAGTCAGGCACATACGCCACCCGCACTTCATCTGCTGGCACGACTTCTTTTGTTACTGCATCCTTAGGCGCTGCTGCCTTTGCTTCGGCAACCTGCTGATCAGCGTCGACTTCGGCTTGCTTGATCATTTCATTGGCTGTCTTATCGGTCAATATACCTTGCTTAACCAACTGCTTAATCAGATTAGTCGTGGTATTGCGTAACTTAAGCAACTCCTCCTTTTCACCCGCTTGCGTCAAGCCGGCTGCGCATAATAATGCTAAAGCCAGTAGCGGTTTCTTGTGATCCATAGATATTTCCTGAAAATTTTAAATTAAATTTAGTGTCATTCGAGTCAGGCTTAGGAATGCGCATGAAATAACTTAGGCATCTTGCACCCTCTCCCTCCGGGAGAGGACTGGGGTGAGGTGGATAAATGGTCAAGTTATTTCATGCACGTTCCTTACTACCTAAAGCCGTGATGAAATTTTTAGCCTAACGGGCTGCTCCATACCGGGCGGCGGCGCTTCTTTCGCTTTTTTAAATTTGGCCAGCAGCTTGTTTAATAACTTGTCGATGTCCGGATCATTACTGCCGCGTGACAATTCAAAGCGGGAAACCGACCCATCAGGATTCAACCATATCTTGACGACTGCTGAATAATTTTTTCTTCGTAAATCGTCATGATCTGACAAAATATCAACCAGACTGTCTTTTATCGTGCCTGCGTACCAGGCATAAGGACTGCCACCGCCGCCACCTAACAGACCTTTGCCACCTTTACGACCGACCATGCCAAAGGCATCAGTACCGGCGGTACCTTCTGCATCCAAACCGGTATCAGCAGCCGGTTTTTCATCGGGCACATCAGGCAACGGCTCAGGATCCGGCTCGGGTTGTTCAATTTTTTCCTGTACTTCCGGTTCCGGTGGTTGTTCCACTTTTGGCGGCGGTGGCGGCGGAGGGGGTGGCTTAAATAAGGTTACGGGCTGAATTTTTTTTTCATGCTTGACGGGTTTCTCACTGAGAAAACCGCCGATAATTTTAACCACATAGATCAGTGCGACAAGGAGTATCAAGCCGCCTATGATTTTAGGTATATACACCCTGAAATGTTTGTTATTACTCATAAAACAATAAAAAGTATTTGATTCTTAAAAAGTATTAAAAGCTTTCACCACGAAGACACGAAGAGCACGAAGAGCACGAAGTTTTTTGTGTCTTTGTGGTGAATAAAAGACTTTCGTGTACTTGGGAACGTGCATAAAATAACTTGACCGTTTATACTCCCTCACCCCAACCCTCTCCCGGAGGGAGAGGGAGCAAGATGATGCCTAAGTTATTTCATGTGCATTCCTTAAGTAACGCTCGTTAAAAAGCAGCCTGGTCGACATAGTTCCCATGCTCTAGCATCACTGCCATTAAGTTAGTGGAATTCAGTATGCTGTGGGAGTGGCTTTAGCCACGATCATCGTGGCTAAAGCCACTCCCACAATTCTACAAAAAACCTTAACTTAATAGCAGTGATGCTCTGGCGTGGGAATGATAAAAGCTTTTTCTTCGTGTCTTCGTGGTGAATAAAAGGTTTTTGTCTTTTTTAAATAAAGAGCAAGCTACTTAACCAGATTCTGGGTTACCAAGCCGACTTGGGTAATCTCAAGTTTGCCCAACAAGGCAAGAATCTCAATAACGCTTTGATACTGAACGGTTGCATCACCCTTAACAACGACCGGCAAGGCAGGATTAACGGCTTTATACTGCTGTAAAGTAGTTTCCAGTTGTTCCATGGTGACCGGAAAAGTATCCAGAAAAATGGTGCCATCAGCGGTTACTGTAATGGCTTTGGTTTGTGGTTTGGACAAACTGGGCGTATTACTGGCTTTAGGTAAATTAACCTGTATGCCCTGCACTGCTGCCGTGGTCATCAGGATAAATACAATCAATAATACATAAGCCAAATCAAGCATCGGCGTTACGTTGATTTCGTCATACGCCGCATTTTCTTCTTGCAATTTCATAGTTCAATTTTCTCTGGCAGAATCTGTGTCGTGGGAGCGACGCCTACGTCGCGACTTAAAGTGTTAATCGCGACGTAGGCGTCGCTCCCACAACGGCATTATTTTAAATAACGTCTAATGAACTTGATCAGGTATGTTGCTCGCTTAATTTTGCTACAAACTCATCAACAAAAACGTGCATATCCGCTGTAATTTCCTTGATTTGGCCACCTAAATAGTTGTAACCAAATAAACACGGAATCGCTACGATAAGACCGGCTACCGTTGCAGTTAACGCACCGGCAATACCGGGTGCAATGGCGTTAACATTCACTTCGCCGCTTACAGCAATCGCAGCGAAGGTAATCATTACCCCGATAACCGTACCTAATAAACCCAAAAACGGCCCACCACTAATAGCGATAGTTAATAAAACCATTTGTGAATTTAATTTTTGTAATTCTCTGGTTAACTTGGCATCCATGGTGGCTCTTACTGCATTCATGGCTTGGGGTGATAAAACCTGCTCTTTACTTGAGCCTTCTACTTTTTTCAGGCGTCGATTCATTTCTTCAACACCGACATGATAAATGCGATAAATGGTCGAACCCACAAAAGCCCCATGCGTCTTGGTAAACGACAGCAACAATGGCGATTCATCAAAGTCTTGATCGTCTACATCGTCTTGATTGTTTAGGTTGGCTATATCTTGTGAGCCTAGTTGATTGTAGGCAGTCTCAAATTTTTTGTTTTCGCCTTGAACCCGACTCAGAACGATGGCTTTAATAATCATCACCATCCAACTGACTACAAACATCACACCCAAAATACCGATAATAATCCAGCCATCCGTGGTTACGTTTTTTAACGACCCCATAATCAGAGACTCGCCACCTTCTTCAGTGTCGGGCGTACTGTCTTCGCCATAAGTCAGCAGGGCCACAGCCGGCCCCTGCATTTGGACGTCAAACTTAATGGCATTGGCATCCAGTACCACTTTATTAATCGCAAACTGGTCAAGCGAACCCGCCAATCCACGCGCACCAAAAGCATCGGCACCGATAGTCATGTTACTGGTTAAATCACGCGTCGCTACACCCAAAGACCCGGAAGCCACGCCATCAATAGTTAACACCAGCGTGCTAAAATTAGCGGTTAAGGCAACATGATGCCAAGTGCCCAGGGTTAAGGGAGCCGGTGCTTTAAATTGTTGCTTGGAACCTTCTTCAACCTCTACAGCAACCGTATCACCCAAAATTGATAAAGTGACATTACCACCTGCACCTGAGCGTTGAAAAATTACACCATTGGTTTGTGCTTGATCTATTTTTACCCAGCTTGAAACAGTCCAACCCGCAGTCGGTGACATTTGCAACGAAGGCGTGGCCGGAACACGAATAATTTGTTTGCCATTAAATACCGCCGCGTCGCCAATCAGACCGCTATCGCCAATGGTTGAGGTCATTTCGCTGGCATTATTGCCATAAGCCGTTAAATCCTTGGCACCCGACTGGCCAAACCCAAACCCAAGCACTTGATTAACATCAAAAGAACCGGCAGCATCCTGTGCATCAACCGCTTTGGGATTGCCGTAATAAAGCCAGATAGCAGGTTCGGCAGCAGCAGCCAGATCAGCGGGTAACTTAACCCAAATCAGTGCCATTTCATTAACGGGATCCAATTTTTCAATGTAAAACTTAAGTGGCGTTTCTTCGTCAGCAGCCAGTAAGCGAATATCCTTACCCTTCTCGGCAAGGTCAGCAAAAAACGCAAAATTTCCGGTATGTAAACGCACTAAAGCAAAGGCTGCAGCAGGCACAGTAACACCGTCTTGTTTTAGCTTTTGCGCATCTATCGTTATTTTTTTCTTATATCCCCAATCCGCATTCCACCAGGCTGATGCTATTGACGGAATTAACATAAGGACTATCAACAAAAAACCACACCGTTTCATTATTTTTCTCAGTTACTTATTAATTTTTGTAATTATCCCAGAGCTTCATGACATTATTATGACGACGGCTTACAAATTTATATTGAAAATATTGAGGGCATAAAAAAACCGGCTTTAACTTAAGTTTAAACCGGTTTTATCAACGATTTGAAGTCACTACTCAGCCGTTAAAAAATAGAATACATAAGACGCGGATTAGGGGAGTTTTTTAATTGTATGAAAATATTACAATACCAGTCGGGACTCGCAACCCTAACTGAAACGCTTAACTCAATCTTCAAGTTTTTAATGGTTAATTTCGGGAATTTCAGCACAAACAAACAATAGGCGTAGCCTGAATAAGACCACCCAAGCGTAGCGCCTGGTGACGTTTCCGGCACACTCGTACCGGATGCCGGAAACGCTTATTCTCGCTTACGCTCGAAAAGTCTTATTCTTGCCTACCAGTTTTTCATATTTAAGCCTTAATCACCAAAGCCCAGCACCTCGACACTCAACATACCCAACGCCGCATTTTTGTTGTTTTGAGAGCCCTTTTCATCAACTCCCGTTATTGCCTGTGCTACCTGACTCACATTAGCCGTCATATTGCTGGTGCCTGTCAAACCTGCGGCCAAACTACCGGTAGAGGCAACCGGCACACCGGTACTAACACCGCCAACCTGTATATTGTTGGCACCTAAAACAGCGGTTGCGGAAATAGTGACGTTAGTGCCGCCGATACCGGCTTCACCGGCATCAACTACCCCTGCCGGTGCAAATAAACTTACGTTACCAGGCAACACCCCTGATGTGCTGGAGGCAGTACGAATACCGCTACCGGCAACGATAGGCGGAAACTCGGAAACCAAATTACCGTTTTTATCCAGAAAATGTTTAGTAGGTGGTGCTGAAATAGCAGATTTGGCCCCTTTCCCCGCATCGATATTACCATCGGAAGACCAGATCATAATGTCACTGCCATCCAAAGAAAATACCCGCGACTTGTTAACCAAGAAATCACCTTGTAATACCGCATTAATGGCCCCTTTTTGCTGCGCTACAATACCCAACTGGGTAGCATCCTTTGCCCCGGTGAAGGCTACGGAAAGCCCTGCGTTGATCTGCCCACCCGGAACCAGCATATTAATGTCGCCGCCTTTAATCGTTTGCAGCTTGCTAAAAAACAGGTTCAGATCGCCTTTCCAGTTATTACCCGGAAAAAAAGCATCAATCGCGGCATAACCACCCGCATTACCTAATGATTTATTGCCTGCGGACGCAGTTCCTGCAAGCTTTATTTCATTGAACATGACTGGCAGTAATAATGAATTTAACTGTGATTGAATCGGTAGCGTATCGCCGGATGGCAATGCCGAAAAAGCAGATAATGCCAAGTCTTCACTTAAAGTGCCAATACCTGAATGTTTACGCATAAATTGGGTAATCAGATCTTTAGCCGTCTGCAACGTCGCGGCATAAATCGCCTGACCGGCATAACTATCCAAAAACTTCACATAGTTTGGCATGCCACCATTCAATCCGGCCAGCACCGTAATATTGGCTCCCTTATCGCTAAGGCCGGGGTTATAAGTATTTCCGACTGTTGACAGTCCGTTGGATGCACCCAAATCCAGATTGCGCCCTGTTTTCACCAGTACATCACCTGGACCGGCCACTTCTATTTGACCGGTAGATGGTATTAAACCGCCCGTAAAAGATGAGCGGTCGCCAGGATAAACAAGGTCGCGACCTGCTTCAATAATCGAAGCATCAGTTGACTTGATATTCTGTATGGCAAGCGTGACATTACTAATATCACGCCCCGCTTTTACCAAGGTCTTTTTCGGCGTATAAAGACCAACATTTTTTATATCCCCCAATGCTGTCACAAATCTAACTGACTGATTGTCAGTTGTATGAACTGGAACCGCAGCATGTAAATAATCAGGATTGTTTTGTGCCTCAAAAACACTCAATCTGTTTACAGCCATAAACAAGTCAGTTTGACTAAGCGGTAACAAGGCGGTGGGCAACAATGTACTATTTGCATCCGACATACGGAGTCTGTGTATTGCTTCACCCGTTCCGGTTGAAAATATATCCTGCCGGGCAAATATATTTAGCTGGCCTATCGGTGACGGAAACAGGGTAGCGGCATCAAACTTCAAATTAACACTACCGCCAAAAGCACTGGCTTGTAATGAAGCGGGATAAACTGTGGACAAATTTCTTTGATTGTCACTCGCAGAAATAGGAAGCACCGCAGCCAGGGTTACATTACCCGCCAAAGACTTAACCGCCAACGAACTGGCATCGGTATAACTGAAAAAATTAACGCCACCTTTGTGCAAAATCATGGGGTCGAATACACCAGCCAATTGAATACCATTACCCGCGTTAACAGTAAATTGTGTATCTCCTGAGTAAAGGGCCGGCCCGTTAACCAAGCTATTGCTACCTGTCACTTGGTCACCTGCAGTGATTAATCCTGTGCCTTTACCCACATAAAAACTGCCGCCCGCCACATCGCCGCCGGCGCTAACCTGCAGGTTACCTCCTCCGTTCACTTCAACCTGATTACTGACAAAGAAGTCTAAATTATCAGCAGTATTAGACCCCATCGGTTTACCGGTGGTTGGCATGACGACCTCAAGATTAGCTATATCCCCTGCTGCTTTAATTGTGACATTACCCCCGCCAAACGAGCCTATATTTTGCTGGAACGAAGGCATCGATGCCTTGTTTACGTTAGTCGCATTGAGCGGCTTTGAACTAATTGGATTAATGCCTTGCACGTAACCCAGCGCAATACCCCAGGCAGTTGGCTGACCAGAACTTCCGGTCCAAGTACCAATGCGCAGTAACCAATCATTAAAATTATTATTGCTCACCGCTCCGTTAATATTACCACCTGCCGATAAGGTCAAATCCCCGCCATTTACTGGGTATTCGCCGTAAAAATTTTGGGCTACCGCTGCATTGCCCAGCGTTCCGTAAGGATTAACGGAACTTGCTTGACCGGCGTTATAGATCATGCCAGGTGTATAGCTAGCGGTGATTGAATTCTTAGCGGCAAGCGATGCCGTTATCGGCTCGCTTAAATGTACGGAAGGCAACGTTTTAATACTCGTATTGGTATTAATAATTGAAGTTACAGCCTTATTTAATTGAACTGACGGCAATGTACTAATATTCTCACCGACAGAAAATGCGGCTGTTACAGCTTTACTCAAAGTAACTGTATTCCCTGTGATAGCTTTAATAGTGGTGCCCGTAGCGATACCCGCACCGGTTAGATAATCGCCTACCACCCATCCTGTAGTTTTTGAAAACACCAAGGATGTAGTGCTAGTTTTAGATGAAGTTTGATTACTAGTCCCGGTGGGATTAATACTGGTAATTGTAGTTCCTACGGGTATGCCACTGCCAGGCAGAAGTGTGTCACCTACGACCCAGCCACTAGCTTTGACGTTAACGGTGCCAAGAGAAAAACTTCCAAGCACAACTTTATTAGTTGAAATTGTCTGACTCGTCCCGGTACTGTCAATACTTGCGACAGTGGTGCCAGCTGCGATGCCGCTAGTACTAGATAAATAAGCCCCCACTTTCAAGCCACTGGTATCAGAGATTTGCAATGATTGACTTGGGGCTTTCGAAGTATATGTAGCATCACTAGACAATTTCGTGTTAACGCTTGCACCTGCTGTGATAGTAATATCCCCTCCGGCGCTGATCTGCATATCACCCGTGCCCGTTCTTACCTTGACATTGGAGTTCACCACCAGATTATTCAGACTCGAAACCCGATTAGTATCGGCACTGGTCAATTCACTACCTGCCGCTAATGAATAGGACCATGATTGCCCTGTCTGCAATTGATCGACAAGAATATAATTAAAAACATTACCACTGACGGTTTTAGTGAAGCTTCCCATTGTGAAACCATCCGACAGCGATTGATCGAACTGCAAATTATTGGATGCCCTGATAACCAGATCGCCGGCATTGCCGTTATAGCGCCAACCGGCCAGATCCCAAGTGCTGTTAAGGGCCAAATTACCGGTATAATCAATCTCCACGCCAGGGGTAAGGCTTATGCCATGACCCAAGGTTGTGGCAACATTTGTCATGTTGGCTGTCGTCATATAAGCGTCAGTGTTCGTTTTGATCTTGGCAATGTCAACCGCATTGATTTGTCCGGCACTACTTAAATCGGCATTACTGTATTTTTTGACGCCTTCCGCATAAAAGTTATTGGCACCCGTGATCGTACCAGCAATCAACTGATCCAGTTGGCCGTTATCATCCCGAATATTAATACTGTCACCTGCCCGCAAGGCACGTAAGGTTACATTGCCGCCATTGCCGGTGTTAGCACCGCTGACATCAATCAGCGAACCGCTTTTCAACACGATACCATCACTAATGCCTGTACCGTTACCGTCGACCGACGATAATAAGACTTTGCCACCCTTGGCACCGGTTGCCGTCAGCTGGCTGCCGTTTTCCAAGCTGATTTTACCGCCCGCATAAACACTGATTTTACCGCCTTGATCTACACCATTGACATGGGTCTGTCCGAATAGATCAACAGCACCTTTATCAGCGACCAACGTGACATTATTAGCGTTGATTATGTTGGTTGCCGCTTGCACAATGTCAACATCGCGACTGCGGAAATAAATTGAATTGGCTATACCGGCATTGTTAAGAGTAGCCATCAGACTATCAAAACTGGATGAGGCACTAAAAGTAGAAACATCAAATCCAGCACTACCACCACCGGCCTTAATATCCCCAGCCAACGTTACCGCCTGTTTAGGCGCGTTAAAAACCAAATTACCACCCGCTGCCAAACCGCCGCCCGTACTTATATCCAGTTTCGATCCCTTGGCCAGTGTTACCGCACCGTTATCGGCACTGGCAGTAAAGGAGCCACCCGGGGTGTAATCTGTAGCATCGGCAAAAGTTACCGCACGACCGGCCAGGTCAATATTCGCAGCCGAACCAACCGTCATATTACCGACTAAAGCCTGTAAGCTTAACTTACCTGAAGGCAACAGCGCATTGGCATCAAAAGCAACAGTATCTGCAACAAACGCCATTGCCCCGCCAAAACCGGGTGATACCGCACTAATAGAACTATTGTTACTATTGGCATTAAGTACATATCCACCGGCATCCAGTTTCAAGCTGGAGCCACCGGTTGCAGCCAGGTAAGCTGCATTTAAATTCAAATCCGAGGCAACAGTCAATACACTTTTACCGTCAGCGATAAATCCGTTATTAACATTAACATTAACCGTTTTAAAGCCGTTAATACCAAAATTTCCGGCACCCTGAGTAAAGTTGCCCGCTACTATATCCAGACTACCCAGCCCGGTGCCTGTAGTAGTTGAAGCAACACTAAACGGGTTTGCCAATACCAGATTATTAGCCTGTAGTCTGGCTGCTTGACCGCTATTACCAAAACCCGAAAAACCGGCAGCATTAACCACCAAGCTGTTAAATGTTATCGGTACCTGCAAATTATCAACACCTAAAACCGGATTATTATTGCTATCAACCTGCCCGACATTGCCATAAAAACCAACCGTGCCACGACTGTTTAAAACCAGCTCGTCAACCGACAAATTCAATAACTTTTGATTGGTTAAATTTAAGGCATTACCGCCTAATCCTGCTACATCCCCCATGTTAATAGCGTTGGCACTCAAGTTTAACGAACCGCCATGCATTAAAATATCACCGTCCAGCTTCGTTGACAGACTGGCATCCAATAGCATCGATTTAGCGGCTTTCAATGTTGCGCCACTCGCAACGACAAGCTCGCCGACAACTCCAGGTGCTATGGCTCTATTTATTGCAATCTGATTATCAGATGACAGCCTTATAAAAGCGCCATCACCGACTATGTTAAATACAGTGTCGCCCGTGTTAACGGTACCCTTGGCTTCCAAACCGGCCCCCGTCTTCACCTCCACTTTTTGGGTAGCCGCAGCAACCAGATCAGTCATCAGTAATTGTGTACCACTTTCGAAGCTCACTGTATTTGATGTTACATTTAAGGTGGTTGATCCGTCGACATTTCTGGTGCGAGCACCGCCTAACAATAAGCTGTCTACTTTGAGATTATTCAAATTACTCGCAAGAATTTCAAGTGTACCGCTGGTAGATGCTGAACTCAAGCTGTTGACAACGTCAATGTTGTCGGCTGCAATATCCATTCTTGCACCACGCCCACCGGGTGCGGCAAGATTGATTGTACCGTCAAGCAACAATTGAGTCTGGGCAATAATGGAAATCTGACCGCTGTCTATCGGCAGTAAAGGAACGGCAGTTATATTTTTTTGTGCTTTATCAGCATAAAATTTATTGGCTGTATAAAGATCATATTGTGTATGCTTACTCAATACCTGTGCCGATGTTTCAACAAGAAAGGCACTACTACGCGGATTACTGCTGCCTGTTCCTGCAAGCGTTTGATGACCGGATACAATAGGTAATCCATCCTTGGTATAAGTCGTCGCGATAGTATCTTGTGAATTAGTCTGCGGCGTTACCAGAAAGGCACCGGGCAATAAGGCGTAATGCGCCGGCAGTATCGTATAATAGCCGGCCGGTAACTGGTTGGTTCCACTCAGATAAATCTGGCTACCCGGCGCATAAGCCGAACTACTACTTTGGAAAGGGTCATAGGGTGCCAATACTGACCCCAAGGTTGGCAAAATGGCAAAACCGCCTTGTGCTAAATAATCCGGAAAGCCATCTGTAACCGGTTTAAATTCATAACCAAACAAGTCACCGCCGCCAGCAATATTAATCTTGCTGCCTTTTTCCATATTGATGGCGGGTGCGTTCAGTATTATTTGCTTTTCCGGCGGAGTATTAAAAACCAGATTCTGAGGATTGGTCAACGGATATAGCCAATCCAATCCGCCCTGAATCACCCCAAATGGAATCAATTGCCCGGCCGCCGAAACCGAGGTTACACTATTCGGGCCTAAAGTCAGACTGGTATCGGCTATCAGACTAATAATGCCTAACGGCGCTTTCAAAACGCCATTCTGGTTTATGACCGGTGCTTTAAAAGTTAGATTTCCTGCGGCTGACAGCGGCGATGTATCGGTATTGGCACCAGTAATATTAATTTGACCGTCAGGATTATTTTTAACCGCAAAAGTAAATTGACTGAGTGTGGAGGGATAGATTTGACTGGCCTGTAGATTGAGATTTGCTGCGGTTACCAAGGTACCCAAATAGTCTCGTTGAGTACCATCGTTCACTCCTATCGTTCTCAAGTCATGCACACTATCAAGCGTAATGGTGTTAAAGCCATTCCACAAAGAGGCACCTTGCAGATCCGTCCACTGTGCATGAGCGGTAAAAACTCCGCCGCCTGTAACAGGGAGCGCACCAACATCTCTGACTAAAGACGAGCCCAATTTTAAATAAACGCTATCAAGATTAACAGTGCCGGTAGTTGAGCTGTTTAAACCTGCCCAGTTGATCGATTGGGCATCGATATTGATACGAGCAGCCGTCTTAAGGGCGACATCACCTAAAAATGTTACCTGCCCAGGCGTCGTCAGACGTACATCAGAAAAGCCGCCCGCCATGACTTTATCGGCGCTAACCGTCATCGTTCCGTTCAGACCATCTGGAATAACATCCCCAAATTGGGTGCCACCGGTTAATACCTGTTGAGCACCCTGCACGACGTTAATCGCCAAATTTCCGCTCGGAAAAGGATTTATCGGTTGTTGCGGCGGATTACGCAAAGACCTGTCCAGACTCAGCGACAGAGTCCCGGCTTGCATCGTTGAGGTGCCTGCAAAGCCCTTCATGTTTCCATCAAGTACAATACCTTCTGCTGCGGTAATTGCTATTTTACCGGCATTGGATCCAATAGTGGTCGCTGCATAGTTTAAACCTACGCCGGATGTTGTCGGTTGTAAAAGATCCAATTGGGCATGCGTACCTGAAACATCAATCATGGCACCTTTTTCAAGAATCACCGTACCTCGCTCGGCATTGACAGTGACATTACCGCCATCCAATACACTTCCTGATCGACGCCCAATGACATCGACCGGATTCAAGCGGGTGTCACCTAACGCCAGTAAACCGGCATGTGCACCCAGCCAAATAGTTTGAGCAGGATCATACTCAAGGCCCGATAAAGGTACAATAGACAGATTGATATTACCCGCCGGTGCGTTAATCGCCCCATCAACAAAAATACTGCCCGCCGTTGCCGCCAGATTGACTGTTGAACCTTTATCCACCGTAATCGAACTACCGGTTTCAAGCGTTACTCCGGAGGTACCCGTCAAATCCAGTTGCAATGGACTTCTTAAGTTTTCCGGCAATAAAACGACACTACTAAAATCACGAATGGAACTGCCCGTCAACCTGTCCCGGTAACTACTTTGCAGCACAAGATTTTGGGTTTTCAAATCCAATGCCACATTGCTCTTAACAGTAATCCCTTCAACATTGCCATTCAGGCCGATTTTACTAAAGCTCATGTCAGGAGCAATGTCGAGTGAGCCGTTATGAACACCCAACACTAAAGGGGGTATCAAATCAATCGGCGCTAAAACCGCTCCAACAATAATTTTACTGCTATCCAACTTAAGACTCCCGCCTTGGCTTAAGCTATAAGCAGACAAATCGCCAGCCACTTGCAAAGCTGAAGGAATCACTCCGTTACCGACAGCAGCAAGATCAATCGACCCGCCTTTTCCGGATGTTAAACGACCGATTGCGGAAAGCCATGCCCCGCCATCGGCTTTGATAGACGATCCGGCATTGACAAGCACATCACCTTGACCACTAATTTTTACGCTACCGCCATCAATATGTAATTGATCTACCGGCTTGGCAGCTGGCCCTGGCGGTAGATCATTGATCCAGCCACCTGACACATCCAACGTTGCCTGCTTTGCCAGCGTCACTTGCCCTGCTGATCCAAAATTGACATTAGTAGCCGCTGTTAGACTAATGCCGCCGCCTGCCGACTTGATACTTCCGTTAACATCAATGCTACTGGCCTCAATTGACAAGCTTCCACCTGGCGACATATTAATGGCAGTACCATCGACTACTGTCGCACCCCCCCAAGTTTTAACCGATACATTTTGAACACCTGAGTTATTCAATAATGAGGTATCTAATACAAGATTTGCCGAGTCACCCGTCTTGCGCTTTGGAAACGGGTCGGCAGCTGCAAGCTGCACATGATTTTTTTCAGCTTGGAAAATAATATCTTGCACCGACCGGTACGGTGTCATATCAACGGTAAAACTACCCCCAAAAGGAGTAAGACTAGCTGATCGTTGATAAATACCGCCAATGGAACGTGCGCTTAAATTACCATTCCAATCCAATAGAGGAGTTTGTATAGTTATCGCGCCAGCAGATTTACCTTCTACATAGCCTTGCTGAAATTGGCCTTGTCCAAAAAGCCCAAGAAGATCCCAGATTGTGGTAATACCCCATTTCTTATGTTCTTCAGTGACAACTCCAAAAATACTAGAGTAATGCTGATTTGGATCAGCGGCACTAATGTCAACAATTTTTCCGTAATCGTTCACCAGTTTGGTGGTGTTAATAAAGCCATCCTGATAGTTGACCGAACCACCTGAAATGTTTATTTTTGCATTATCATTGATAATGACATCGCCACTAGACGATAGATTAATTTGTCCACCGCTACTCAATCGCTCTTCAACACCGCGTTGTATCCTGGCCACTGCTCCACTGATATCGACAATCGGAGTATTATTTCTGATATCAACCTGAACAGTTTGCCCTTGTAAAACCCCGCCTATTTGTTTCGGTGAATTACGCAACTCAAAACTTTGCGCAGAGATTTGCGCAACATTACGTTCCATCGCAACGTTGACGCCCTTATAACCCGATACATCAATCAACGCAGTCTTATCCATATAGATACGGCCTGTAGTACCTTGTGTTGAATTTACCAAATTATTTGTTGCAGTAATATTAACCTTGCCTCTAGGCACTACGATAGCCGAATTAGCATCCAACTCTACATTATGCGCATTGGCCTCAAGATAGGATTGCGGCTGTTTTTGCTCGTCAATCGCGGTTGCTCCGTCATTATCGGCGACGATTTGAGTAACACTGCCGGAACCAAAGGTCAGTTTTGACTCGGCTCCCAAACCATCACCATTATCGCTAGCCCGAGTGGTATTAGTGGCTATCAGTTGCCCACTGGACGAGCCATGTTGCTCTTGCGCCAACAGTCGTATGGAGCCGTTTACATTCACCGAGGTCGTCGCACTCACACGACCTTCCTGATTAACCGCAAAACCGGCCATCGTGATGTTGCCCTGCTTTGCCAGAATATCGCCGGTATTGATTACCTTACCGCCGGTATCCACCTCTACCACTAAACCTGCGAAAGGACTTGACGGATCCGCAGCCTGCAAATAGACCTTGTCCTCGCTGGCCGCCAAGATGATTTGACCTTGGTTATCGGATGACAACGAACCTTGATTGACTATGGTCGGGGCGGCGATGATAATGCGGCCATTTTTATCGGTATGGATTTTGGCACCGGCTTCAATCAAAATCCGGGCTGTTTTCGGATCCATCGCAGCGCCTGGCCTCGTCGGCTCAATTGCAAGCGCAGCACCGCCGTTTTTATCGAATACTTGGGTAATACCACTATTTTTAAACACATCATCAGTGATATTTAAGGTACTGGCCAACAAACTATTGGTGTTGACGACCGAATCCTTACCGAACACAAAGCCGTTTTGGTTATACAAATACACCTGACCGTTAGCGGTGATTTGACCGAGAATTTGACTGGGATCTTGTTGGTAAATGCGGTTAAGTGCAACCGAGCCGGAATCGGGCTGAACAAACTGAACGGTATTTTCTTTGCCAACGTTAAAGCTTTGCCAGTTGAGGATAGCTTTATCGCTGTGCTGATTAATCTGTAAGGTGTTGCCATTAACGAGCTGATCGGCGCTGCCGGAACCAACCCAAGGGATTGCAACTCCCGTTGGAGAGGCTATGGCAGTAACCCCGGACACCGGCAAATCGGCATGAACCGGCACAACCGAACCGGCAAACAAGCCGCCGGCAATCACCACGCGCATACACGCAACCAGCGGCTTTAATCTGAACAGATTATCCACCGGTTTATGCAAAATCAACTGCGCTTTGTGAGACATGGTTGTAACCTTTACCTAAAATAATTAACACACTTTTGTTCGTGGCAACCCCGCCGTCTTTTAAAACAATATCGGCTGATTTCCAGACCCGCCACATAACGGGCTTTGGCCTGGCACTATAAAAAAATTCTTGCCAGATGAAAGCTCTGGCGTTTTGTAACTTGGATAAAGTAGAGTCCACCCTTGGCCCGACACGGCTTCCAATTTTATGCGGGACGATTTTACAGATAACATCCCTTAAAGGAAGGTTATCTGTCCTGGCTTAAATTAATAGTCATCAACACAAGCGGAATCGACTCAAACCAGCTGGATGTGAATTTGCACACCCCGCCCGACTTTAAAATTCGGTGGCTATATTAAAATCCATGCGCGGATCGCCACTATGCACAGGCCCCAACGAAAGAAACGGAAAGCCAACGTCCAGTACGCCAATAAAGTGTTTCCACATCTGGAAATTCATCCCAAAGCCTGCTCCGGCCAGCGTATTGCCATTGACGTTACCCGGCAGAGGGTTCTGAATCCAACCTTTACCGGCATCGATAAACGCCATAAATTTCAAGTTATTCAAATAATCCCAGTCCACAGAAGCCATGTGCGGCGAGTACAATTCCAACGAGCCGAACACACCGTCATCCGCCAAAGCCATGGTTTCAAAATAACCGCGCACACTCTGCGCACCGCCCAGCGAGAACTGTTCATTACTAATGAGAGGCGAATCGGCAACCTGACCGGTAAAATGACTACGTAGCTGCATGCCCAGGGGTAAATCGTGGTTAAATTTCACATCGCTGGACAGATAGAAATAATTGGCCTTCGCCAAATAACGCTTGTTTTCAAATTGCGCCTGGTCGTTACCAAGGCCGCGTACTGAAAAATGCGCCCCCAAATCGAAACTGGTTAATGATTGCTCAGTGCGAAAACTGCCGCTGTACTGCGCCAAAAACGGGGTATAAGCAATAGGGGTTTGAAAACCGCCCGATTTGTTCAACGTTAAACTATCTTTAAAATTCTTGTAATCAACTCCCAGCGTTGCGCTATGAAAATAATTAACCAGCGGCATCAACGGTTTCACCAACCGGGCTCCAAAAATGCTGCCGGTGCCAATAATTGTCGACCCCCCGACATTGGCGACGTTAGAACTTGACGACGAGTTGACCCCATATAAAGCCAACCGCATATCTGTACTAAACAACGGCAGCGCATAAGTACCCGCCCAAACATTCACTTGCGCACTATTCTCCGGTGAGACCTGATACATCAATGATGCACTGTGCATGGCTTGCCAGAGATTGTCGTAGTGCAATGACGACACCAAACGCAGTCGCGATGTGCTTGACGTATTTCGACCATTAAGTTCTACCCGACCATGCAAGGGCAACTCGTCTTTTACTTTTAAATCAACTTCCAGCGTACCTGGCGTGTCCCCTGCCCGTAAAACCGGTTGAACTTTACGATCAGGGCTTTGCCCCCCCAACTCTGACAACTGTTTTTGCATGGTTGGGAAATGAGGCACGCTACCTTCGGCCAGTTCCGGCAAACCGGCCTTGATTTTATCGAGGGAGAAATAACGGGCTTCTTTAACGCGCAGGCGTGATACCTTGCCTTCGACTACTTGTAAATAAACAATACCGTTTTTTACGTCTTGCTCGGGAATATCCACCGATACGGTTTGATAACCCTTCGACCGGTACAAATCTTCCAACGCGGAGCGTGCCAAATCAACATTATCTATGCTTTTTTTCGGCCCCAAAAATGGATAGATGGTGCGTTCCAGTTGTTTTTTATCCAGCAGGGTATTGCCCTTTACCCGCAATTCAAATAAATCGAAACTGGCAGCGGGTTGCTTGGGCGCGGCTTGCGGCTCAACGTCTGTTGCTACTGCCTGAGGCGCTTCTTGTGCGCTGACATCAAGCCCTGCCTGAGCCAGAGTTAAGCCACTCCAGATCATCCAGGCCAAAGTCCGGCTACGTTTATTACGATTTAATTGCATGCGTATTGGTTAAAACTTATCTGCGCCTTCCCCACGAAGGCATCTCAACTCCCATTATATGAAAGTAAAGTTAAGGTTTTATGACAGGATTGAGGAATATAAGCTTACGACTAAGCTATTTAATGAGCAGCAAATGAAACTAAGGCGACTAACCTGATTCCTCTGCCCGAAAACGCCAAGCCCCAACTTGGCTGCTGACATTTCCAGAATCGGGATACCAAGCTTGAGCTTGGGATCCAGCGCAATAAATGGCGTGATTACGACTTAGTCCCTATTCATTCTTGATAACATGTATCCATATTGATACAATTATTCTATGACTGAGGCATTTGCATTGTGAAATAACACCTTGATTGATAAAATAATTTATTTTTCACAAATTATCCTATCATTCTAACATGTTGTAATTATTTGCTTTAATTCTGGGGTAAAAATTTGTAAAAAACGAATTTCATCAAAATCTACCCCCTCAAACCCTGATTCTACCGTTGAAAATTGGGGTAAACGAATTTTACAGGGCGCTACAGACTAGGAATATCAAGGCTTACAGAGCAGCGCAAATGGCTCATGACTATCATTCGCACTTTACCTACATTTGACGCTTGGCTGTCCGAAATTAAGCATAGCATGACGCAAATCTTGCTTGGACGTCGTCTTGACAAAGCTAAACGGGGTTTGCTTGGCGATATTTAACCCGTTGGTGAAGGTGTTTTCGAAATGCGTGAACATTTCGGTTCAGGTTGGCGTATGTATTATGTGCAGCGCGATAATGAGCTGATTATCATGTTGGGTGACGGCGACAAATCATCACAGGCATCTGATATTGTCAAAGCAAAACATTTAGCAGATATCTTGGAGGATTGATTTTGAAAAAAAATATGTATAGCAACACTGCCTGAATTCGATATGGCAAATCTCCTCGTTAGCGACAAAGCTATCAGCGAGTATTTATCTCAAGTGCTGGATGATGGCGACAACAATGAGCTACTTAGCGCCCTGGGCTATATTGCTAAAGCCAAGGGTATGGCGATGATTGCCAAGGAGGCAGGACTTGGACGCAAAAGCCTCTATAAGGCTTTGTCACCTGGCTCCAAGCCCCGCTTTGACACTGTGCTAAAAGTGCTAAAAGCACTGGGAGTCAGATTACATGCCGAGCCAATTTAAACTCGTTATACTCATTCCCAAGCTCCAGCTTGGGAATGCGGTATGCGAAGCTCTTACTTCGCGCATCCCTGAAACCTGGAGCTTCCAGGGCAGGGATACACAGCTTGAGCTTGGAATCCAGAGCAAATACAATGCCGTTTGATAGGGGTAGGGAAGGCTATTAACCTCCCCTCCCTCCAAACCGTGCGTGCAGTTTTCCCGCACACGGCTTTCCAGTCGAGAATTTCCTCATCGGGATTGACAAGCCATAGCATGAGCTTCTTTCATAGTGAAAAGCCCATACTTGGTGAAATAGGCATTTGGCATAAGTTGATGCGGGGAGTCGCTATTTTTGAGTAAAGATTTCCCTTGCTCCCAGCGTGGAAATACTCAAAAATACCGCGACCAATTAGATTGCTACGCAAGCCCCAGCCGTCCTGGTCACTCGCTCACCACCCAACAAGGGGTGGTTCACATGCTCTCCAATGACTCGACGCGATTTCGTAAAGCCTGCATTTCCACTACGCAAAAAACGCTTCGTGAAAACACATGCACTATCGCTTCTGGGGACTACTCGACTCCTGTCTCGCAGCGGTAGATGTTTTGAGCGTCCAAAACCCGCTTGTCCTGTTCTTTGCTTGTTTCTCAAGCTGCGTAATCGTCGCCTGATAAAGCTATCTATCCCTGAAAACGTCCATTTATGAGCGTGCTTAAAGTAATTAAACCAGCCTTTAAGCATGGGGTTAAGTTCTTTTATTATCGTTTCCATGCTGTCACCGCGTGATCTTTTGGTCTTGTTTCTGATTTTGTCTTTTAACGTTTTCAGGCTTTTCTTTCTCACCTGCGGGCAGTGACGCTCTTGAGTAAGAATAATGTAATTAGAATAGCTTTTTGAATTATCAACCATTGGTAATATAATCTTACTTCATTACTTTGGAGGCTGTCATGTTAGCGAAATTAACCAGTAAAAACCAATTAACCTTGCCAAAATCGGTGGTTATGTCAGTGGGTCATGCAGAATATTATGATATTGCAACCGAATCCGGACGAATTATTCTTACGCCGGTCAGGATTCAACAAGCCGATGCCGTTCGAGCTAAACTCGAAGCGTTAGGCATTAACGAACAAGATATCAATGATGCCATTCATTGGGCAAGACAAAAACCGGTATGACGCCTCGTGTAGTATTGGATACTAACTGCATTATTTCCACCTTGTTATTTTCACAACAAAAAATGGCATGGTTACGTCACGCTTGGCAAAACGAACAGATAATCCCTTTGGCGAGCAAAGACACCGTCAACGAGTTAATGCTTGTTCTTGCCTACCCTAAATTTAAACTTGGCAAAGACGAACAAGCCTTGTTATTGGCTGATTTTTTGCCTTACGCTGCTACAGTCGTTATTGATAAGATTCCCGAAGGCTTGCCATTAATTCGTGACAAGGATGATCAAATGTTTTTAATTCTGGCAGTCGCTGGCAAGGCCGATGCTTTGGTATCGGGCGATGCCGATATTCTTCAGTTAAAGGACGGTTTTTTAACACCGCCAATTATGACATTAGTGGAGCTTAAGAAAGGGTTGACGTTATAAGTGCATTACATAACCGTGCCAGCGAATCTGCATAAACAACACATAGACTCGTTCCCAAGCTCCAGCTTGGGAATGCGGTATGCGAAGCTCTTGCTTCGCGCATTTCGAGCCAGCGTAATAAATTATAAGGGACATTGCATTATCCTTTATCAAGCTTATAATGACTTTATGGATAAAATAATGTCTTTAAATGATTGGCTTCCTTATGATGCCAAATTAGAACTTGCCAAGGCTGCAAAAAATGCCCGGCTTAATCTTGGCTGGAAACGGGATACGCTCAGCGAAAAAACCGGCATACCGACCTCAACACTCAAACGCTATGAAACAACGGGTGAAATTTCACTGGATCAATTTTTGAAATTAGTTTTCGTCCTAGGTGACCTGAATAAATTAAAAGGCATTTTTGATAGCGAAACAAAGGTTTTCGCTACCTTGGATGATATGCTGAAAGTAAATCCCATGCCAAAAAGAAAGCGCGGCAGGCTATGATCCATGTTTTTCTAACTATTGAAGGCCAAAAATATTTTGTTGGCCGATTACTCAGCCAGGACTCTGGTAACTTCTTTCAGTACTCACCAGAGTTTATAAACACTGGCTTGCAAATTTCGCCCCTCCACTTACCCTTAAACAATACCATTTTTAAGGCACCAGCCACGCCTTTTAACGGACTTCATGGTGTTTTTTCTGATTCCCTTCCTGATGGCTGGGGCCTGTTATTAATGGATCGTTTTTTAAGGCAAAAAGGGCTTAATGTAAAAAAAACAACCCCCCTGGACAGGCTGTTATACATAGGATCTACCGGCATGGGAGCGTTGAGTTATGAGCCCGATCATTCCGAACCTTCATCCAACAGTCATTTGGATTTGTTTGAATTAAGCCGAGAAGCATCTGAAGTAATCGCCGGAAAACAAGAAGATATTTTACCGGCATTAATTAAGGCCGGAGGCTCACCAGGCGGTGCCAGACCTAAAGTGGTGGTTGGCATTAAAGATAACCTTATTATTTCCGGTGAGCGGGATTTGCCCGATGACTATCAAGCATGGATTATTAAATTTCATGCTTCGCAAGATAAAGATGAAGGTTTAATCGAAGAGGCGTATGCCAGAATGTTAAGACTGTCCCACATCAATATGCCGTCCACACAATTATTGGCCGCTAAAGATAAGCATTATTTTGCTGTTAGGCGTTTCGATCGCATCAATAATCAACGACTGCATGTGCATAGCCTGGCCGGATTGAGTCATGCCAATTTCAGAATACCGGATTTTGATTACGAGAAATTATTGCGTTTAACAGTGATGTTAACAAATAATACGGATGATGCCATTCAGGTTTATCGACAAATGATCTTTAATATTCTTGCCAACAATCAAGACGATCACACCAAGAATTTTTCATTTATCATGAATGGAAAAGGCACTTGGCGATTGTCGCCCGCTTATGACATAACATTCAATTATTGTCATGGTGGCGAACAAAGCATGTCAATCAATGGCTATGGCAAGAATATTCCTGAACAGACATTTTACAAGCTCGGTGCATTATGTAATCTTGACAAACATAAAGTGAGACAGGTTTTTTCAGAAACTTTTGAGGCACTGTCACAATGGCCGGTGTTGGCAGATGAATTAGGGATTAGCTCTCAAAATCGCAATGACATTCAAGAAAATTTTAATCAGTTGTTCAATCAATATCATTCGATGGCCTGATAAGCCTACTCTCAACTTAAGCCGAAAAATGCCTATCAAATTTTTAGCTTAAAAATATTACCATTGCAACGATAAAACAAGTAATTATGAAAGGCATACCCTACGTGCCTTTTTCGTGTTTGATTTCTATGCATACAGGCTGTAGTGAACGTTGGCATAAAGGCTGGATCCACCTTACCTACTGGAGCTTGAGAACCAGAAAAAATCTATAAGCAAAAAAAAACCAACCGTCTTTCGACGGTTGGTTTTTGTAATTTTAAATCATCCTTGATTCAAGCCGGGATTGCCCCGGCTCTTGATACCTTAAAGTGCAGAAGTACCTACGTTAACGCCATCGTTCCAGATAGTTGGAACACGGCAGTTTTCAACGGGTGTACCGAAAACTGCACGACTGTATGGGTTAACCGGTCTGGCAGAATTGTATGCACCATTAGTTTCTGGTGTAAACAAGCTAGGTACAGCCAAGTAAGCGCCGTTACCAAATGCATGAATAAAACCGCTAGTAGTACTGGCAGGGTTGTTAAGAGCAGACATAACTTCAGGTATAGAAGCTTTTTTGATAAGAGTATCAACCACTTTCTTTACATCAGTAGCCAATGCTGCATAATGCGTATTATTGTATTGGAAAGTATTTTCAACCCAATCTTTATAAGTGCCATTAGCTACGTTAGCCAAAGTTGGTGCCACGCCATCAACTTTAACAAATTCGTAGTTGGAAGCATTGCCTTTTTCTAACGATTGCAGACCTACAGCCCAACGCGAACCACCTACAAAGGCAGTCTCATCAAATGCACTACCCACGATTTGTACACCGGTATCCAGTGATTTCAAGCAATCAGACACACCGCCTGAAGTTGACATCTCATGAATCTGTGTGTAAGGATCAGTTTCAGCAGTACCTAAATCATGCGCTGGTGCTGTTGCTGCAGAAGCATCAGCACAAGGCGTATTCAAAAACACGATACCGTGTTGTGCTTGAGTACCTGAACCATCAACACGACGACATACGTGAACATTGGCAACCTTAGGTACATAACTAACCGCATCAGAAGTAATAAAGTCAAATAAACCTTTAGTTGTACCAACGGCAGTTGCTCCAACATAACCAGTAACTGGAGTTACTTTAAGGCTGTTCCAGTTAGTCCATTGACCGGTATGTATTGAAGCAATTTCTGCTGAAGTCAGGCCAGGCATACAGGCTTCTGTACGATCACCAATTGCACAAGTTGATGCAATTTTGCCGGTTGCTTTTTGGGCAAATTGCAACGCTTTATATAACTGCAACGTTACGGGTTCGCCAAATACAACAGCTGAAAGAGCAGACACTGTCAGTGCGCTTAAGTCATCAGCAGTTATAGGATTAAAACCGGCTGTTACGTTATTGCTACGGAACTGGCCTGGATCAACATCAGACATACCCAAATCAGGGATTGCCATCGTGTATTGTGACGCAGTAGCCGTCGTTGCATCATAAGTACATTTAACCGCACCCGCTGCTCCACCAACTACCGCAGCAGTTTTTACTTCACAAGTTGGGTTTGACGTAATATTTAAGAAAGGAATGGCCGTATTGGTAACAACTGGCGCAACACCCAAATCAGAACCGCCTTCACTACGTTTGTAGATCAACAAGTGGCTTTTAGCACCGGGCAAATTGGCTGATGTTGTGCAGTAAAACGCATTTTGAGTTTTGCCGTCAATATTGTCGTTAAATCTCCAGACTTCTGCAGTCGTTGCACAAAAACGGTCAGCAACAGGAGCCGCTGAACCGGTAATTAAGTTGTTTACATAATCCAGAGAGGCTGATGCGCCAGACAGATACATAACAGTCGTTGTTGACATATCAATAGTTGGCACTGCGGTTACTGCTTGCGCTGCACCACCAAATAAAGCAACTGAAACAGCTGCTGCTAAGACTAATTTTTTCATTTTTATCTCATTTTTTAAAAAAGAAGGAATACTGCTCCCGCATTTACGGGAGCAGTATAATGCTTATACAGCCATTGATTTACGACGATTTAAACGCAACACGCCCATCAAACCGGTACCAAACAACCATACAGCGGCTGGTAATGGCACTGTAGCTGGAACCGTAGTAAAACTCAGATTGTTTCCAGTCAAAGTCCACTGACCCAGTTCTTTTACATCCTTACCAGAAGTCAAAAAGAAGTTAGCTTCATTGCCAAAAGCAACAGCTGCGTGAGCACCGGCATATGAGCCCCACAGGTTATCTAAGTTGTTAACACCAGAAGCAGTCGAAGCCCATTGACCCGTACCTGCAGTAGCCGTATCAGCAACCACCTTACTCACATTCAACGCAGTATTGACAGGTAAAACACCAATATTGATACGAGCTGCAGCTAGTGCATCAGCGTTAGATCCAGCAGTAACTTGACCAGAAGTTGTTGTAAGACCGGAAGTTACTATTCTGGTAGTCGCATTCCAAACACTTGCAGTAGAACTGGTATAAAGAGATTTAATGCCAAAACCTACAACAATACCAAACTTGGTATTAGCTGTATCAAGATTGGCCATAAAATTAGTCCACTTTAAATCCTTACCCAAGTCATAATTCAATACCAAGTGATTGGCAACCGAATTTGAAAGAGCCGTTAAATTAGCCTGTGGACCCAAATCCAAAGAATAAGTCAGACCTTGAGTCTTGTCATAAACCTGCATAAACGCTTCTGCAGATGCACCTGTTGCGATACTTGCATTTGCTGCGCCAGTACCCGCCAACAAAGCAATAGCGATTAAAGTTTTATTAAATTGTTTCATATTTTGTTACCTATTCTACTTAAAAAGTCTTTCAAAAAAGATGCTGACCCAATCGCCTTTAACACCTTATAAATTTCAAAACCTGTATCTGGCTGCCCGCTTTTTAAAATAACGAGTTTTACAAGTTACAATATCTTGAATGCAGTTAATCACTGCTTACAAACCCCAATATTTCTGCTCCCCGCTACCATACAGCTCCCTATTCCTATACTGCTGTGCTTTCCCGGCAATGCCAAATATTAAAAATTTGAATGAAGCCTTCCTGATACTTCTTTTCAATATGACTGATGCAATGGCCTCCTGCCTTCCTTAGATTCAGTCAACATCCAATCCGGATGCTTTTAACATGTAAACAGTATGGCATAGCAATGTAGTCATTTGGATTACAGGTATGTGACAATTGCTTACAATGTATTACGTTTGTAATACACTTTGATAGAGTCATTAATAGTCAAGGTAATCGGCAACATTTATAGCTACCCATTATCACAACACAATAAGCGACTTAAAATGATGACAAATTAATTAAATGTATGCTTTGTTATAAAGCTGTAACATTAATCAGATATATTTAACGTTAATTGGATTTTAATGGAATCTCCAAACTTATTAACCCGTATCTAAACTATGTCATTACAAGGATTTACTGAGGTCGAGAAAAAACAAATAGTTTCCATGCGCTTAAATAATAATGACCGTAACGCGATCCAAGCCATAGCATCCCGCCTTTTTGTACGAGAAGCCGAACTTTATCGCTTTGCCGTTAATAATCTTTTAAACCGCATGCACCATCTCCATGACCTGGATTGCACCGGTAGCGATTTACTGCCCTTGTTTATAGAATTTAGGGAAGAATTAAACCATAATTTGGGCCTTAAAAAGCAACAGCTTTTTAAGGTTATTAATAACGGCAATGCACACCCTGATAAATTTGTGTCCATGGCTGACATAGAATTGTTACTGCTTCCACAACACCAGGTACGCCAACGTTTATTGCAAACAGAAGCGGCGCTGATTTTCAAAAAAAATGATATTAACGCATGGATTGAAAGTTATTTTGTAGAGAAATATGGACTGGTTAAAGCCATTGAAGATGATGTTGAGATAACTGAGGGTGAAATTGATGTCTAACTATTTATAGTTGTGCAAAAAACAGCTTATCCACTTTAAAACACAAAAAATCTATACCAATCTGCGCGAGTCGTATACAGGTTATATCCGTACTCCTGACCTGATTCGGTCGGACAATAGCCAAGCCTTTTTTATAGCCAGTCCAGTTCCCTATCAAGCTGACTGATTTTGGCATACAAACGTACCGGATCACTTTGCGGGTCAATGGACTTGGAGTCACGCTTCACCTCAAACAGTAGACTTACATTCTCCAACAAGGCTTTCTTTCATAATCCGATTTGGGTAGGATGAAGGCCATACTCTTGAGCGATCTCGTTCACCGCTTTCTGCTCCTTCACGGCCTCTAACGCCTGTTGGCTTTTTGTGCACCCGTCAAAATCTTACGCTTTCTTGCACTCACTTCTGTCTACCTTTTTTGGAAGACACCCTCTTAATCGACTGTCCGGATTTTGGGGTTCACTATAATTGACGGGAACCAAACATGATAGTTGACGCCAAACAGCCCCTATTGGAGCAGCTAACCGGCACTTCGCTTGAGGGAGATTGACTGGAACGGCTCTTAGAGATACAACTCAAAGCTAACCGTAACCATTTTTTTAGGCTGAGTTTAAAGAAATATCAGGGAAACCTGAGTGGTAGTTGTGCCTTTTGCTGGAACTGTTCACTACTTTTACCCCAAAATGAAGGATACCAAGGTAAAATTGTCTTGTTGCAGCCTCTTTTAGGTTCTAATTATCTTAACCCTATAATCATTTTTAAGTCACTCATGCACACCACTATGCCCGTAAAAAAACTCTATCAACATCTTTATTTCCAAGTGCTCACCGCCATCACCTTCGGTATTCTGCTCGGTCATTTTTATCCTGAAACAGCGACAACGATGAAGCCTCTCGGCGATGGCTTTATCAAACTGATCAAAATGATTATCGCACCGATTATTTTTTGCACTGTGGTAACAGGTATTGCCGGTATGCAGGATATGGATAAAGTCGGGCGTGTCGGCGTTAAAGCCCTGCTCTATTTTGAAGTGGTCAGCACACTGGCATTAATTATCGGCTTGATTGTGGTGCATGTGATTAAACCGGGAGTGGGTATGAATGTCGATTTAAGTACCTTGGATACCAAAAGTCTAAGCATTTATACCAACGCGACAACAACCCACAGTACCATTGATTTTTTGCTAAATATCATTCCTGCCAGTGTGGTTGATGCCTTTGCCAAAGGCGATATATTACAAGTGTTACTGTTTTCGGTGCTGTTCGGATTTTCGCTGGCGGCGATGAATGAAACAGGTGCTCAAGTGGTTTTTTTTATCAATAAAGTGTCCCAAGTATTATTTGGTATCGTCGAAACTATTATGAAACTGGCACCCATTGGCGCCTTTGGCGCGATGGCCTTTACCATCGGCAAATACGGCATTAACTCACTGACACCACTGGCAAAATTGATGGGCAGTTTTTATCTGACTTGCTTGTTGTTTATTTTTATTGTGTTGGGACTTATCGCCCGATTTACCGGCTTTAGCATACTCAAATTTATTATTTATATAAAAGACGAGCTGTTAATCGTGCTGGGCACATCGTCTTCGGAATCGGTACTACCGCGCATGATAACCAAGCTGGAAAACTTGGGTTGCTCCAAATCGGTGGTCGGTTTGGTCATTCCAACCGGCTACTCGTTTAATCTTGATGGAACCTCAATCTATCTGGCAATGGCCGCTATTTTTGTTGCCCAAGCCACCAATACCCCCCTGACCATGATGCAGGAACTGACCATACTCGGCGTACTGTTATTGACATCGAAAGGCGCTGCGGGAGTAACAGGCAGTGGTTTTATTACGCTGGCGGCAACCCTTTCGACCATCCCGACCATCCCTGTCGCCGGACTTGCACTGATACTCGGTATAGATCGCTTCATGTCCGAGGCACGCGCACTCACCAATATTATCGGCAACGGGGTTGCCACAGTGGTTGCGGCAAAATGGGAAAATGAACTGGATGAGCAAAAACTGCATGCCCTACTTAATCCCACCCACATTAAAAATAAGGATTCATCCGGGGTGCATTAACCTGGAAAAATAATTTCGTCCACGAAAAACACAAAAAGCACGAAAAATTTCAAGGAGATACCAAGCTGTAAGCCGTCACCCAAAGGGTGAATAGCTAAATTATATAACTTGCTAATTTATTTCGTGTTTTTCGTGGATAAGTTGCGGTTTTTAGGATTAATTAGACTATGGCATCTTGGCAACCTTTGATCTGCGCTACCCCATTGAAAAAAGTGAGATACTTTTTAAGATATTATCGACTTTAATTTTTGTTATATATTTTTAAAACCCATTCATAGAACCATACCGGCCGAAACAATACGATCCAAATTAATACTATTGGCGTAACAGGAACAGGGCCAATTTCAATTAATGAGGTACACAGAAGAACGATAAGACTAAGAATACGCATAGTTTATAACTTTAGAATTGAATAAATCCAGGTTACAGGGGATACATCATGTACTTTTTGGGTAGAAATACGACAAAGTACAAGGGACGATAACCGTAAGTTGAAAAATACGGGTTATCTACTTTTATTCAAAATCATCTTTATTGAGATACAATTCTTCAACCTGTGTTCTAGCCCACGGGGTTTTTCTTAAAAACTTTAAACTGGACTTGATACTGGGTTCATAATTAAAACATCTGATGTCAATTATTTTGCCTAATTCAGTCCAACCATAAT
>JBAXXH010000003.1:0-76712 GCA_037127995.1 Methylococcaceae bacterium
ATCACTTCTTACGCCGCTGGAGCAAAACCGACCGCAAGGTTGCCATCCTGCAAGAGCTGGAAGCACACGGCCTGTTACTGGAAGCCTTGGCCGATGACGTAGGCAAAGACTTCGATGCCTTCGATTTGATTTGCCATGTGGCTTTTGACCAACCACCGCTGACCCGCCGCGAACGTGCCGACCAGGTAAAAAAGCGCAATTACTTTACTAAATACGGCGACCAAGCCCGCCAAGTATTGGAAACCTTGCTGGAAAAATACGCCGATACCGGCATTGAAAATATCGAAGATATTAAAATCCTTACCCTCGACCCCTTCAAGAATATGGGTACCGCCAGCGAATTGGTGTCAGCCTTTGGCGGTAAGCCCGCTTATTTGGCAGCCCTCTATGAACTTGAAAAACAACTCTATGCCTAAATCCCTTTTTAAGTAGGTCGGTAGCGTAAGCCGACAGCTTTTTAATTATCAATTATTAATCTTTACCCATAAACAAACAAAAACATGAGCATTTCCTCCACCATTAAATCCATCCAAGACATCATGCGTAAAGACGTGGGTGTTGATGGCGACGCCCAACGCTTAAGCCAGCTCGTCTGGATGTTGTTTTTAAAAATATTTGACGACCGTGAAAGTGAATGGGAGTTACTGCAAGACCATTACCAATCACCGTTACCGGAAGCCTATCGTTGGCGTAACTGGGCAGCCAATCCCGAAGGCATGACCGGCGATGCACTCAAGAATTTTCTGGATAACGAGATGTTCCCGGCCTTGCAACAACTGGAAGCCAAAGGCGGCGACCAACGCGCCTATGTGGTTCGTTCGGTGTTTGAAGATGCCTACAACTACATGAAATCCGGCCAATTAATTCGGCAAGTGATCAACAAAATTCAGGAAGGCGTCGATTTTAATAAAGCCCAAGAACGCCATTTGTTCGGCGACATGTACGAACAACTGCTACGTGATTTGCAGGCCGCCGGTAATGCCGGTGAATTTTACACGCCGCGAGCCGTCACCGAATTTATGGTCAGAATGGTCAACCCGCGTCTGTCTGAAAAAGTGCTGGATCCGGCTTGCGGCACCGGCGGCTTTTTATCTTGTTCGATTGAACATATCCGCAAACAAGATGTAAAAACCGTCGACGATGAAATGCACTTGCAGGCCAGTATTTTCGGCATAGAAAAAAAACCGATGCCGCATTTGCTCTGCACAACCAACATGATTCTGCACGGCATTGATGTCCCCAGTAATATCCGACACGACAACACCCTGGCACGACCTCTGATCAGTTGGGGGCCAAAAGAACGGGTCGATGTTGTTGTTACCAATCCGCCTTTTGGCGGCATGGAAGAAGACGGCATAGAAACCAACTTCCCCGCCACTTTTCGTACCCGTGAAACCGCCGATTTGTTTCTGGTGCTGATCATGCAACTGCTTAAATCCGGTGGCCGTGCCGCACTGGTATTGCCGGACGGTTTTCTGTTTGGCGAAGGCATCAAAACCCGCATCAAAGAAAAACTACTGCACGACTGCAACCTGCACACCATCGTGCGCCTGCCCAACGGCGTATTTGCACCTTACACCGGTATTAAAACCAACCTGCTGTTTTTTAGTAAAGGCACACCGACCCAACATATCTGGTTTTATGAGCATCCGTACCCACCCGGCGTAAAAAGCTACAACAAAACCAAGCCGATGAAGATCGAAGAGTTTCAAGCAGAAGCCGCTTGGTGGGGCAAAGAATCCGACAATTTTAGCACCCGTGAAGAAAATCAATATGCGTGGAAGATGAGTATTGACGACATTAAAGCCCGCAACTACAACCTGGATTGCAAAAACCCGCATATCAACGAGCAGGAGATCCATGATCCCGAAGTGTTGTTGGCGCAATACCAAACGATGCAGAATGACATCACCGCACTGCGTGGCCATTTAAAAGATATATTGGCAACAGCCTTGCAACGTGGCGTGAAGGCGTGAGTAAGTTAGTTCATTGCGTAGCCATTTAGTCTGAATCGACTATCGCCAGATTAATCTCAACTATTCAATTCTCTCCACGGCATGGAGAGAATTGTCTTACCCACCATTAAAGCCTCAAAAATCCCCCACTTTGTAAAATGGGGAGGCAAGGTGAAGTTCCAAATAAGGACAATTCAGCATGACTATCCAACAATTATTAATCGACCACATCGACATCTGGACAGCCGCCGATACCGCCAAAAAATCAGGCCGTGGTCGCAGTTCCGGTAATGCCGCCAATGTTTATGGCATCAAGAAATTGCGCGAGTTGATACTGGAATTGGCTGTGCGCGGCAAGTTGGTGCCGCAAGATGAGAATGATGAACCAGCCAGTGAGTTGCTTAAAAGGATACAGGTTGAAAAAGCCAAATTGATTGCCGAGGGCAAGATTAAGAAATCCAAGCCACTGGAACCAATCACTGATGAAGAAATGCCATTTGAATTACCGCAGACATGGAAATGGGTATTTTTACCGGATGTAAGTAATTACAAGGTTGGAAAAACTCCATCTACAAAAAGTAGTATTTATTGGACAACTTCTGGAGATGGTTTTAATTGGGTAAGTATTGCAGATCTGAACCACGATGGCAGTGTTTTTGAAACAAACAAGCAAATAACAGATAAAGCCGCATCTGAGGTATTCAGATGTGATCCTGCACCAGCAGGAACAATTCTTATGAGTTTCAAATTAACTTTAGGCAAGATTTCCATTCTTGATGGGCCTGCTTTTCATAATGAAGCTATCATTTCAATCTATCCCAATCAAAGCATTTTTAAAGGTTTTTTATTTAAGGTTTTGCCTGCTCGTGCAATGGATGGAAACTCCAAAAGTGCAATAAAAGGAAACACTCTTAATTCCGAGTCTATTGCGGCTTTGTTGATTCCATTACCGCCCCTAACCGAACAATACCGTATCGTCGCCAAAGTTGATGAACTAATGGCGCTATGTGACCAATTGGAAAGCCAACACAGCAATGCCACCGAAGCCCACGAAAAACTCGTCAGCTACCTGCTCGACACACTCACACAATCGCAAAGCGCCGAAGACTTCAACACCAACTGGCAACGTATCGCCGCGCATTTCGACACCCTGTTCACCAGCGAAACCAGCATCGACGCCCTCAAGCAAACCCTACTGCAACTGGCAGTCATGGGTAAACTCGTCCCGCAAGACCCGAACGACGAACCCACCAGCGAATTACTCAAACGCATCCTAAGGGAACGAGATAGGCAGATTGAACATGAAGGGTCGAGGACAATTGCCAATGATGAAATCCAAAAATCAGAAATGTATATCTCTGCCCCAGATTGTTGGCTTTATTGCAGGCTTGGTAACATCGCTAGATTTATTGACTATCGCGGTAAGACTCCAAGCAAAATAAGTTCTGGTATATCGCTGATTACTGCAAAAAATGTCAGGTTTGGTTATATCAGTCGGGAACCAGAAGAATATGTTTCCGCTACGGAATACGAATCATGGATGACACGCGGATTTCCACGAGTTGGCGATATGTTATTTACAACAGAAGCTCCGCTAGGAAATATCGCCATAGTTGATATTTCAGAGAAATTTGCTCTTGCGCAGCGAGTAATATGTTTCAAATTGCATGATCAAGCTATTGGTGCTTATTTGAAGATAGCAATTATGTCTGATCATGTTCAGCAACAACTAATAAATGCATCAACCGGAATGACAGCAACAGGTATAAAAGCATCCAAGTTAAAAGAAATTCCTGTTCCTATTCCACCGCTTGCCGAACAACACCGCATCGTTGCCAAAATTGATGAGCTAATGGTAATCTGCGACCAACTAAAATCCCGCTTCACCGAAGCCAATCAATTACAGCAAAAACTGGCGGATGTACTGGTTGAGCAATCAACAAAATAAATATCTGTATACCATATTAAAAAATCATTCCAGTACCGACAAATGATCGTTAAATCGCACTATTACGGCGAAAATATAAGGAATAAGTCATGCGCTTGAAATTCGTAAATATCAGCAACTATAAAAACCTTAAGGATTTTTCAATAAACTTCGAAAGTGATAGCTTTATAGAAATATTTGTAGGAAAGAATGCGGCGGGTAAATCGAATTTCTTTGAGGCATTAATAGAAATATTTCGTCACCTTTATGAGTATGACAAAGTTAAATCGGGGAGTTGTTTTGATTTCAAGCTCAAATTTGAGCTTGAAGGCGAAGATACGGATATTACTTGGACAAATGGGCAATTCATCATCAATGGCGAAAATCGCAAAACGATTGGAAAAACTCCATTACCTGATAATGTCCTGATCTATTACTCTGGCCATAATAATACGGTGGCGGTCTTGGTCGAAAATTATGAAAAGGCGTTCCGTAAACGCATTAAAAAAGCAGATTTTGGTGACAGTCGCCGCTTTATTGGTATTGGTCAAGAATATAAAGAGTTATTGCTATCGGTGTTGTTGATGCAGAAGATAGATAACAAAGCGAGACAGTTTATAGTCCAAAAACTGGGTATAAAGACTGTCGCGCCGGAAGTTATTATAGTGCTTAAACGTCCAGCTTTTGCAGACAAGAAACTAAAAATAGATAACTTTGAACCGAAGACTCACTACTGGGGCGCTGAAGGCATAACTCGGCAGTTTCTGGATCAACTTGTTACATGTATCAAAGGGGAGTTTAATCACAACATCCTATATAAGCCAGAAGAAGACCGTTATCAAATCTCCATTAACATTGAGTTGTTTCAAGACCAGTTTAATAAAGAAAAAGCTGCTGACCTTTTTCGTCAATTTGATAACCTGAAAACGCTAGATATGCTTGCGGAAATTTCAGTACCGCTTCTACTTGAAAACGAGCTTAATACAACCATTGCTCACTTCAGCGATGGCCAATTCCAGTCGATCTACATCTATTCTATCGTTGAACTGTTTAAAGACCGAAACTGTATTACGTTACTGGATGAACCAGACTCCTTTCTTCATCCAGAATGGCAATTCGATTTTCTAACGCAGGTATTTGATATTACCGATGCCGCAGGCAAAAAAAACCACGTACTGATGAGTAGTCATAGTGCATCTACTATTACAAGGACTAATGACAACCTGATTAACCTTTTTGAAATTAACGGCAACAACGTTGTTGTGAAAAGAACTAATAAGTCCGATGTTATCAAATCACTTTCTGCTGGACTTATTTCATTCTCAGAGAGTGAAGCTCGCCTAAATATCCATCATGTTTTAAAAAATACAACTGGTGCTATTTTGTTCACCGAGGGCATTACTGATGAGGTAATCCTAGAAATTGCTTGGACTAAACTGTATCCATTAGAAAAACGAGAGTTTGAAATACAGAATGCCTTTAGTTGTGGGTTCCTACGAAATCTGATGAAAGAAAATACTCTTTATCAAAATTACCCAGAGAGAACATTTTTTTCGCTTTTTGATTTTGATGAAGCTTACAATGATTGGAGTCAACTAGGGCAAGATATCCAGACTGATCCTTACCAGTGTTTGGTTAAAAAACACCCTGTACACAATAGCTACGCACTCCTACTGCCAGTTCCAGCAAATCCTACTATCCAGAAACAGGTAATCAATCCACCCTTTGGTGGCAATTATGGGAATAAGTCATTACTCACTATAGAACATCTTTTCTATGGCATTGAAGAGCTCAACTCTTATTTTACTTTTGATACAAAGAGGCCTGGCGGCTTCATTAAGTTTATAAGTGATGGCCAAAAAGTTAAATTTGCAAATGACATCGTACCTAATTTAGATGTTGCACACTTTGATGTGTTTAGGCCAATATTTGAATTTATCAAATCAAAGTGCCGGAATAATGCTAATCCCAAAGCATCTGAAGTTGGCGGGTTAAACTCATAACCTGCGCCGGATACTACTGACGACAGGGGGCACATCAAGCGAGAATAATATACTTCAATCGATTCGGTACAAATTACCGCCCTATACAAAATTTTTGCGTAATTTAGTTTGGTAGTCCCCTCTTTTAATTTTAAACTTATTAACTAGCACATTCTTTGGCTAATATTTGCTTGTATTCAGCAGCAAGCGGTACCAGTTCTACTGAATATCGATCATGAGTAATAACTGGGTAAGTTGAATACACAAGCTTGATAAACTCTTCGTAATTTTTGCTTTTCGTGGCATTTATTACAAAATCAACCAAAGCTTTATCATTATCATCTAATTGCACTTTGTCTTTATGTAGATCAGTGAGTTTAAGGAGCCTTTTCCTACCCCCAAACATAGTTTGCTCGTTAACCACTTCAATATCATCATCTTCTTTAGCAAGCTCGATGAAATCCTCAACATATGGCCCATAATGGTTAAAATACCACGTTGAATCCGTTAGTTGCCGGCCATTATCAATTGAACTTTTCCAGTCGGCTAGGTAAAGAATTTTCGTAACTCTGGATGCAGAAAGCTCAGCCTTATATGGATATTCTTGGAGAATATACTTCAAGATTTTCAGGATTTTGTCTTTCATTAGAAGCCCTCCCTATTTGCATTTTCTAAGCTTGGAATATGCTTCTCAAGCGATTCAATAAGTGCGCTTATATTTTGCTTTTCAAGTTCACCTAATAAGTTTCTTAATTTTCCCGAAAGGTAACCCGTTTTGATTGAGAGACTCGAATAACAGTACAGCCACGGCCTTATTTTGTGTGTTTTTTAATCTCACTCCATAAAAGGCACGGCTTTTCATTCGTATATTTCTCAATTCATTCTCTGTATATTTAAAATTTTGTTCATGGTAATTTACATACTCAGTCCATTCAGTACCTGGACAGATTTTTTTGCCTATTCAGAATTTATGGCCAATACCAGCTTAGAGCAAGAAGTTATCGATGCCGGCCTTTATTTAGGTTTGGATTTGTTACAAATAGAGGGCGCTTATCAGGGTAAATATAAGTCAGATTCAGACTTTGCGGAACAGTGCGCAGAAGATACCGGCGCGGTAAGTGATTCGGTTGCATGGCCTTATACCTGTATTGATTGGGACTATGCAGCAAGGGAGCTGATGAATGATTACTCAGAACAGGATCATCATTATTTTTATCAGCATTAAATAGCCCGGTAGCAGCCGCACCCTTGCGGCTGCATCCGGCTCGTTTTTTTATAGGGGATAAATGATGAAACCAATACAAAGCATTTTAATGGATATAAAAAGAACACCCAGAAGCCTTGAACAACTAATAAAAGACAAAGAACACCAGCGCGGACTTATTCCACTTGAGCTGGAAGCTGATCTATTACTTTTGCGAATCAAGCAAGGCGGCTTTTCAGGTCAGTATTTAGCCGATGCTTTTTTAAGCATGTACCGAAGGGAAATACCGTTTTCTCACAGCTTGGGCGATCTTTTAAAACTTGATGACGTGGCCTTCCGGTTATTTCATGAGACCTTGCATGTGCGCTTTTGCAAAGGCTGGAACAATAATTTTTTGTATGAATTAGAACAACGAATAAAAACCTTAACGGGCTGAATATAAATTAATTGACCCGTTAAACCCGCTATTTTTGGAACCAATACAAGGTGCAACATGAACACACTTGATCTAAGAGGGGCAGCAGATTTTTTACTGATGAATGCCGAAGTCTTAAGACGCAAAGCCAGTAAAGGCGACATCCCCGGACGCAAAACCGGAAAAAGATAGGTGTTTATCAAAGAACATCTTGCCGATTAGGTAAGTGGCCGTTATCCTGATCGCGGGCAAGGCTTGCGCGTGATTGATGGTGGCTTAACGACAACTGGAGTTATTGAAACATGTCAATCTACAAACGCAATGATACGTGGTGGATTCAAATCACCACAGCAAACGGCGAGCGAATACAACGCTCTTCTGGGACTCAAGTAAAACAAGAGGCGCAAGAACTACACGACAAAATGAAAGCCGAAGCATGGCGGGTCAAAAACTTAGGCAGTAAACCCCGCCACACTTGGCAAGAAGCAGTCATACGATGGTTAAGCGAGCGTAGCCACAAAAAAAGCCTGCACACTGATAAAGTGCATTTACGATGGCTAAACACGCACTTAAATAATAAACACATTGATGAAATAAACAAGTCTTTGATTGATACCATCAAACAAGACAAGTTAAAAACCGGCGCAAGCAATGGCACTGTTAACCGGGTTCTGGCATTAATCAGGTCGATGCTGAGTTGTGCTAAAGATGAATGGGAGTGGCTTGATACCATTCCTACGGTTAAATTATTACCCGAACCCAAAATAAGATTAAGGTGGCTCTCGCATAATGAAGCAGATCGGTTGCTAAAGGAATTACCCGTGCATTTAAAAGCAATGGCAGAATTCACCTTGGTAACAGGCCTGCGGGAATCAAATGTAACCGGCTTGCAATGGTCGCAGTTGGATATGAAACGGCACTGTGCGTGGATACATGCAGACCAGGCCAAGGCCGAAAAAGCCATTGCTGTCCCCTTAGGGGCTGATGCACTGGAAATCATTAGAGCGAAATTAGGCAAACATGAATCTTTTGTTTTTACTTATGAAAACAAACCCGTAACCCGCGCCAACAATCACGCCTGGCGTAAAGCGTTAATTCGTGCTGACATCAAAGAGTTTAGATGGCACGACTTACGCCACACCTGGGCAAGCTGGCATGTTCAGAACGGCACACCGCTAAATGTTTTAAAAGAACTCGGTGGATAGGCTGATTTAACAATGGTTATGAGGTACGCGCACTTATCCAGCGACCATCTAAAAGAATATACCGACAATGCCAGTCTAAAAAAATGTGGGGGAGTAGTTGTTTTGAAGGAAAAAAAACAACTACTCCCTAAAAAAGTTACAAATTTACTACAAGCAATAAAAAAGGCTTAGGTGAAAAAAACCTAACCCTTTGTTTTTATTGGTGGGGTGTTAGGGATTCGAACCCTAGACCGATGGATTAAGAGTCCACTGCTCTACCAGCTGAGCTAACACCCCAAAATTATTGGCGGAGAGAGAGGGGTTCGAACCCTCGATACGTTGCCATATACACACTTTCCAGGCGTGCGCCTTCGACCACTCGGCCATCTCTCCTGTTTATCCTTCCCACACTCCGTACGGGAACCGAGAAGGATAAACCAGATTGGCTGTTGTTGCAATCAATTTCAGCTATTACTTTCTTCAGTTAGTGCTTCCAGCTCATTCCAGCGTGCAAAAACTTGTTCTAATTTTACTTCTATTGCTTTTAATTCATCGAGGGTTTTGGCAACAACCAGTGGATCTTTTTTATAAAAAGAAGGTGAACTGATTTGTTCAGTTAACGCCACTTGCCTGGCTTCCAGCTCATCAATCAATTGCGGCAATTTATCAAGTTCTTGCTGCTCTTTAAAACTTAATTTCTTTTTTTTAGCGGTGGTGGCTGGTTTTTCTTGCTTGGATACGGCTTCTGTCTTTTTTACCACGATGGCGGGTTTGGTTTGTTTTTCCTGATCAACATGGCTCATCCAGTCCGTGTAACCACCCACAAATTCATCAACATCGCCTGAACCGTTAAGCACATAAACACTGGTGACTACGTTGTCTAAAAATGCCCGATCATGGCTTACCAATAATAAGGTACCATCATAATTAACCAGTTTTTCTTCCAATAATTCCAGGGTTTCCAAATCCAGATCATTGGTGGGCTCATCCATGACGATTAGATTGGCGGGTCGGGTAAATAAACGCGCGAGCAACAGGCGATTTTTTTCGCCGCCCGACAAGCTTTTTACCGGAGAACGAGCCCTTGCAGGCGCAAACAGAAAGTCACCCAGATACGACATAACATGGCGTTTGTTGCCGGCAATTTCGACAAAGTCATTACCATCAGCAACGGTATCCGCAACCGTTAAGTTAGGGTCAAGCTGATCACGTAACTGGTCAAAGTAAGCAATTTCAAGCTTTGTGCCCTGCTCTACTGTACCGCTGTCAGGTACCAGTTGTTGCAGCAGTATTTTTAATAAAGTTGATTTACCAGCACCGTTGGCACCAATCAAGCCAATTTTATCGCCACGTTGAATCAATGTTGAAAAATTCTTGATAATTTGCTTTTCGCCATAGCCAAAACAAATATCCTTAACTTCGATGACCCTTTTACCCGACGCATCGCCTTTTTCCAAAGCCAATCTGGCGGTGCCTTGTTGTAGGCGTCGCTGAGCGCGTTCACTACGCAATTTTTCCAGCGCTCTAACACGTCCTTCATTACGTGTACGTCGGGCTTTTACGCCTTGTCTGATCCAGACCTCTTCATCGGCCAGTTTCTTGTCAAATTCAGCATTTTGATTGGCTTCATCTTCAAGCGCGGCGGCTTTACGGGTCAAATAATCGTCATAATTACCAGCCCACGACACCAGATTACCACGATCCAAATCAACAATTCGGGTCGCCAGTTTTTGCAAAAATGACCGGTCATGGGTAACAAATAAAACCGCACCCTGAAAGTTAAGCATTTGCTCTTCCAGCCAGTTAATACTTTCAAAATCAAGATGATTGGTAGGCTCATCCAGCAGCAATACTTCAGGCTCTATCACCAAGGCTCTTGCCAAGGCTACGCGGCGTTTCCAGCCACCGGACAAGTCACTGATTTTTAATTCACCCGGCAAATCAAGCTTGTTTAAGGTGGTTTCAACCCGTTGTTGAAAGTGCCAGCCATTATGTGATTCAAGCTTATGCTGCAAATCGCCCATTTCGTTTAACGCTTTGTCATCATCATAATCCATGGATAAAGTCAGCGCGTGATAACGGGTAAGCCATTCGCCCAACTCACCCAAGCCACCGGCAACGGCGTCATAAATAGTGGCGTCATCCGGTAAATCAGGTGATTGTTCCAGCCATGCAAGCCTTAATTCTGGTTGACGCCAAATGTCGCCATGATCAGGCAATACATTTCCGGCGATAATTTTCATTAAGGTTGATTTGCCTTCGCCATTTCGGCCTAACAAACCAACTCTTTCGCCAGCATCCAGCTGAAAGTCGGCATTTTTTAATAAAGCATGGGTTCCATAAGCAATGGAGATGTTCGATAAACGTAATAAGGGCATTTTAGAATTTCTTTAGATGGCAAATAGAGGGAGTTACGGGGGTATTATATAGAATAATAACGTTGTCTTTATGACAATATAATAAAAAATCTGTTATTTGTGGGTAAGTTATGAACAAGCAGGTTGAGCGAGATCACTGGAATAAGCCAATCCCGCTTCTGTAAAGCCCGTTTTTTGGGCATATTATTGGCCCGCAAAACCAAGGACAGACCCGCGCCGCTTCCGTTATCAGCGTTAATCTGCCAACGCCGGATAATCGGTATAACCTTTTTCGTTGCCGCCATAAAACGTAGCAACATCGGGTTCGTTTAAAGGCGCGTTTAGCTTAAAGCGTTCCACCAGATCAGGATTGGCTATATATAATTGTCCAAAGGCGACCAGATCTGCCTCGCCCTGCGCGATAACTTGTTCTGCACGCGCCTTGTCATAACCCCCACAGACTATCAGGGTTCCTTTATAAGCTTTACGCAGAACCTCAAGGTTGATAACGTTGGCACCGTGCCTGATATCCCCTTCCAGGGCATCAACCACATGCAGATAAGCCAGTCCAAAGCTATTCAGTTGACCCAGCAAATAAACAAAAAACGTTTCAGGATCGGAATCCGTCATGTCATTAAACGTGCCACTGGGAGACAAGCGAATACCGACACGTTCTGCACCCCAAACAGCGACTACCGCTTCTGTGACTTCCAGTAAAATTCGGGCTCTATTTTCAAACGTTCCACCATAACTATCGGTGCGTTTATTGGTGCCGTCACGCAAAAACTCATCCAGTAAATAACCATTGGCACTGTGTATTTCGACGCCATCAAAACCCGCAGTCAACGCATTTTTTGCCGCTTTTCGATAGTCTTCAACAATGCCTTGGATTTCATCGGTTTCTAAAGCACGCGGCGTAACAAACGGCTGCATACCGGTCGGTGTCACTGCATCACCTTGGGGTGCGATCGCAGAAGGCGCAACGGGTAAAGCACCCGCATGAAAATCGGGATGAGAAATACGGCCGACGTGCCAAAGTTGCAGAAAAATATGGCCATTTTTTGCATGGACGGCTTCGGTGACTTTTTTCCAACCGTCTACCTGCGCATCATTATAAATACACGGTGTTGCCGGATAACCAACCCCTTGCGTCGATATGGGCGAGGCTTCGGTAATAATTAATCCGGCACTGGCACGCTGGGCATAATACGTATTCATTAAATCGGTAGGGATATTGTCAGGCGCACGCATCCGGGTCAACGGTGCCATCACCAGCCGATTGGGTAAATGATAAGGGCCGATTTGAATTGGGGTTTGTAGTGTTGTATTCATCAGTGTCCCGAGATTGATAGCTTTTGTATAAAGATTTATTTTAGCTTATTTAAACAGAGCATCCTATATAATCGTCTCGGCAAGATAATTGATCCTAACTGTTTCAGTTTATAGCGTGCTCAGGTTTAGTCTCAATAGCTTCGCAGTTATATATTTTTTATTCTCGATAGATTTTATTAATCTACTTAAAGGGTTGCACATGAAAATTAATGGTTACTGGTTGGGAATGTTGTCAGCGTTATGGTGCATGTCGGTTTCGGCAGCTGATTTGGATCGGTCAGAAGTAGAAAAGCGACTCGCCAACGCTGATAAGGCGCATCCTGCCGACTTACGCAGAAAGGATTTGACCGGCCTGAATTTATCCGGACTGGATTTTAAAATCGCGGATTTGTGGGGATCGGATTTACGCCGTTCCAATTTAAGCAACAGTGACTTGTCGGGGCTGATTCTCGATTTATCGGTGCTGTCGAAGGTTGATTTTTCTAATGCCAACCTGTCCAATACCAGTATTTTTGGTGTGCATGTCGGCGGTGCAAATTTAAGCAACGCCAATCTAAGCGGCAGTCGATTTATTGGCGTCATGGATCGCGCCAACCTGTCCCATGCCAATCTGTCCCATGCCAACTGGGGCGCTGACATGAAAAATCAATCCATGGGGTTGATGCGGGCGAGTTTAAATAATGTCAATTTATCGGGTGCCAACCTTGCTTATGCCAATTTCGACCGTGCCTTGATGCGCTATGCCAATTTTTCCGGGGCTAACCTGCAAAATGCAGTGTTGTTTGGCGTTGATCTTTCCGGCGCTGATTTTTCGGGAGCCAATTTATCGGGCGCTGATTTATCAGGAACGTCGCTTGAAGAGACTAATTTTGCTGGAGCCGATTTAACGGGTACGCGTTTTGCGGGTATTAAGGACAAATCGAAGTTGAAGGGTTTGAGTTCAAGTAAAAATCTGGACAAGGCCATTATTGATTAACCTGAAAACGGGAGGCGTGGGCCTGAATAAGACCACTCAAGCTTAGAGCGTGGTGGGCGCTTCCAGTGCCATCGTATATCGGATGCCGGAAACACTTATTCGCGCTTGCGCCCGAAAAGTCTTATTCCGGCTACGAAGCTGCCAATAATAAAAAGTGAGCTAAAAACTTCGTGCTCTTCGTGTCTTCGTGGTGATGAGAAAATTTAGCCTTAGCTAAAAAACTTGGCGGCATTAATCAGGGTTTTGTAAATCCCCCATGACAAAGGCAAAATAACCATTGCCCACGCTAACCAGACTCTTGCCGGATCTGTGGATTTTCCGACATCCCTGCCCTGCCCTTTTTCATCTACAGAATGAACTTCATCCTCAGCAATTACTTCACGTGCATGACGCTTTTCTGTGGCTAATTCTTCGGCGGTCATAAACCACTTATCGGCTATAGGGCGAATCAACACATTGCACAGCAAGCCAATCATCAATAGTCCCGCCAGAATCATCATGGTTTGGTTGTAAACCTGTTCGCGAGGCAAGCCCAAACTTAATTGATAATCACGCATATAATTAACGATCACCGGCCCCAAAATTCCGGCCGTTGCCCAAGCGGTCAGTAATCGACCATGAATAGCGCCCACCATTTGGGTGCCGAACAAATCCGCGAGATAAGCGGGAGCGGTTGAAAAGCCACCGCCATACATGCTTAAAATCACACAAAAGGCCGCGACAAAAAGCAGCTTGTTACCGGAATCAGCACTACCGGGAATGCTAATATACAGCAAACCACCCAGCACGAAAAAAATGATAAAAGTCGTTTTACGACCGAACAAGTCCGATAGACTCGCCCAAAAAAACCGGCCACCGATATTAAACAAACTTAACAGTGCAGTAAAACCCGCAGCAATAGCGGCAATGGCAGCAAGTTGAGGTTTATCCAGTTCACCGTAAGTTTTGGCAACGCCAATCAACTGCCCGCCAAAAACCTCTTGCAACATGGGCGATGACATACCAATGACGCCGATGCCGGCACTCACGTTCATGCACAACGCCGCCCACAGCAACCAAAACTGCTTAATCTTGAAGACGTTTTTTACATGCACATGATGCGGCGTAATCATGCCGTTACTGTTTTTAGCTACGGGCGGTGTCCAGCCCAATGGTTTCCAGCCTGTAGCGGGAATGCGATAACTCAAGGCACCCGACATCATAAAAATAAAGTGAATACCCGCCATTGCGATAAAAGTTTGCATAACACCGACATCGGTAGGCGTTGCAAAATACTTCATTAATGCCGTCGCCAATGGTGAACCAATCATGGCACCACCGCCAAAACCCATTATAGCCATACCAGTCGCCATACCCCGGCGGTCTGGAAACCATTTAATCAGCGTAGATACCGGAGAAATATAACCCAACCCCAAACCAATACCACCAATCACGCCAGAACCCAGCAGCATTATCCAGAACTGATGCACATAAATGCCCAGCGCCGAGATCAACATACCGCCACACCAACACAAGGCACTGATTACCGCCGCTTTACGGGGCCCGACATGTTCCAGCCAACCGCCCCACAGCGCGGCGGATGAGCCCAGAAATACAAAAAACAAGGTGTACATCCAACCCAGCGTAGAAATTTTCCAATCGCAACCGGTAACAAACAGCTCCTGAAAAAAACCGACCTCATGATCACAAAAGATACTCTCCTTGATGCCCACCGCTTTGGAGAGCGGCAACCAAAAAACCGAGAAACCATAAGCCATACCAATACACAAATGAATCGACAAGGCAGCTGGCGGCACCAGCCAGCGATTAAAACCAGGCTTGGCAATGGTGCATTCCTTATCTAAAAAGCTTGGTAAGATTTTGGTCATAATAACGGCTTGTTTTTGAGTGGTTAAAAAAACCAATTATACGTGGACTGGTAACTATTACGGTTTTTTAGTTGCGCAAACAATTTCCTGATGAGCAAAATGCTTCAGCCAGCATCAAATAATCTCCACCAACGCGAAACAAAACATTTAACCTGGCATCAAATTTGGGTTATCAATTTAAACCGGGACAGATAAATAAAACCGGCCGATTGATTACGGGAACGCTGAGCCCCAGCTCGGCGTTCCCGGAAAGTTATCTTGTTCAACTGCCACAAAAAGCGGGACGATATTACAAATACCAGCCCGTCAAAGGATGTTATCTGTCCCGTCTTAAGAGGGTAGCCTCAATTTGCAAGCAGGCTGATTTGGCTCGGGCGCAAGAATTGCCCAAGTATACTCCTCCACGGTTCCCTGTGGTGCATGACCCCACGGCAGAGAAAACGTGCCGATTATTAAGGCCGGATCAAATAAAGCCGAATAATCGGGCGAAGCCTTTTCTGCACCCGTGGTTAACACCAAGGCACCACAACTTGCAATATCCTGACGACTAACCCAAGGCGATATGATCGTATTATTATCGATTAATAGAGTAGGTTCGGGGCGAATATGCAACATAATATTACCGCCTAACCAGGTATTTGCAATCACAATAGTTAACGGTTGTTGCTGATGTTCGCTCCAGATATCTGTCACACGTTCTGCCAGCAATTTACCAGGAAAGTTGGATTTAACATTACATCCTGCCATTGCCGGGTACAGCACCGTGCCGACAAAGAAACCCAGCAAAATAATGACTTGTATCGCCCATACTAGGTATTGGGTATTTTTCAACAATCGCGCTTCATCATGCTGGCGAAAAAAACACGAAACCAGCACTATGCCGGCGGGCAGGAAAAATGCACTCACCCAATTACTGCTTAAAAAACTGCCCTTTAACAACATCGGCAATAGCGCCAAAATCAGCGGAGTAAACAACATTATCATCAGGAAACGGTGATCATTATGGATACGGGATGACTCTGGTGTATTGACTACCATAACCTTACGCGGGCTGAACTTCTTCAATAACCAAACGGCCACCAACATATAGGACAAACGCAGGGCTTGATTTTCAGTAAAATTAATAAGCGATCTTAATCGACTGGCGAAACTATTCAATTGATTATCGAGATATTCGTCCAGATAATTAAACGGCAACCAGTCATGTTCAACCAACCAAAACACATTCAGGGAAAACAGGAGTATAAAGACCAAAATAGTGACCAATAAACCACGAATCACCAAAGGATTTGCCCATAGCCGCTGCCAAACCACAGTCACAAAAAAACCGGCAAACACTAAAACCGCACTGTATTTGGTCAGCATTGCCAAGCCACAAGCAACGCCAAGAAGAAACCAGTTTAACAATCGTTCAGGAGTGCGAATTGAGCAATAAAAAAAATAAATGGCGGCCGCTGTGAATGGCAAAGATGCCGTGTTGTGATTAAACTCGACAGCCCTTAAATTGTTATAGTAAATCAATGAGGTGATAAGAACGGCAACGATTGCCAGCTTGCCTGGTAATATTTTCCTGGCTAACAGCCACACATAAATCAGCGAGACAACACTACAACCCTGCGCGGCAAATACTGTTAAGCTCATATAAGGGCCGCCGAATACAGCATTTAATTCATATAACATTAATGATGGTAAGGGCGGGTGCTTATAGTATCCCCATTGCCAAGTTTGTGACCACACCACTTCTTCAATGCTATCTACATCCATAGATAGCGGCAACCATCCTGCCATTAGTGTCCAGGCTGCCAAGTAAATGAGCAGAAATGCAACTAACCGTAACTGATTTTTATCACTGACAAGCAGGCCCGTTTTTATTTGTACCAGCAAACTTTCTGAAGCAGTTGTCATGAGATGAGTTTTTCTATTGTTGATTTATTGATAAGCATTAGATGATCAGGCCTTCATAGGGCCATTTTTGGTGACTATTCGCGGGCATACCGTCATTTCCTGTGCAGAGTATAGTCGACCAAGAAAAACCGGTACCGTAAAGAGTGAATAGTTGAAATAGAGAGTGAATAGAACCCTTACTCTGTTTTTAAATGTTGTAATAATAAACTCATTTGGAAGCCGTTCAGGAACAATTAGCCTAAGTAGCTATTAACTTATAAAAGCTCAGTTTATCTAAAAAATAGTACATAATCAATAAAACAATATAAAATACCATTATATTACATAGTAAATTGCATAAAATAAAACAATCATGGACATATTATTACCACCCCTTAACAAAGCAAGGTATACGGGGATTTTTAAAATTAACGTTACTCAACAATATCGTGCATGTTTCCAGAGGTTTTTTTCTTTTGGACTATCATTTACAGTGAGGCATCTCTCTTTAGAATTTGAAATTTCCCGATTTTTTGTGCTCGTACCCATACAGAAAAACCAATTAAAGTAGAGCTTGCTATAAATTCTACAAACCCGGTATTAAAAATTATCCCACATTAGCCGCATCTTTGGCTGTATTTAAAAACCAGAAAACTTCAGCTAATCCGTAACCGACACAAAATAACTTGAGTCATATATTTCCTCACCTGTTTTCATGATCATTAAGTTTTCTTACAAAGACTTTGAAACTCTTGTAAAATTAATCTGTCTGTTTTGTGGGTTTATAACTTAAGGTGGACAGTTTAAGGTTAACCTTTTTGAATCCCGACTTACACAAAGCCTGTTATGTTAATCATTTACCAAGGAATCTGACTAAAATGAGATTAAATACTGCTATTTCACGTCCGGAAGCCGGTATTCTGGCGACTAATAAGGTACTGAAAAATACTTACCTGTTGTTATCAATGACATTAATTTTCAGTGCCATGACCGCAGGTGCGGCAATGTACCTGAATTTTCCGCCTTTTGGCATGATTGTCACGCTGGTGGGTTTTTACGGCTTGTTCTTCTTAACTGCAAAATTTAGCGACAGTGCATTAGGCCTGCTTTTTGTGTTCGCGTTAACCGGTTTTATGGGTTTAACATTGGGCCCGATTTTATCGATGTATGTTAACGCTTTCAGCAATGGTCATGAACTTGTCATGATGGCCTTAGGCGGTACTGGCGTTATCTTTATGGGACTTTCCGGTTATGCCTTAACCACGCGCAAAGACTTTAGTTACATGGGCGGCTTTTTAATGGTTGGCGTTCTGGTAGCGTTTCTGGCGGGTATCGGCGCAATCGTTTTCGCTATTCCTGCGTTATCACTGGCGGTATCAGCGATGTTTATCCTGTTGATGTCCGGTATGATCTTGTTTCAAACCAGTCAAATAGTCAACGGTGGCGAAACCAACTATATTCTGGCGACCATTTCATTGTATGTGTCTATTTACAACTTGTTCCTGAGCCTGCTGCAACTGCTGGGCGCGTTTAACGGCAGAAATTAAACGTATTCAAGCGATTAAAAAAGCTCGACTAAAGGGTGTCATTTAAGACACCCTTTTTTTACCAAAAAACCACTTTGTCATTAAGGCAATAATTCCCACGTACCATAAGTCGTTTCCTTTTTAAAATCTTGCCAAATAAAGCCGGGGCGAACAATAGGTTTGGTAGGAATCATAAAAGTTACCAAATCAGTCGCTCCGCATAAAGCGCGTCCCAACATGTGCAAAAATCCAGTCATAACGCCGGCGGTTGCCGCGTAAGCAGGGCCGTCAGTGCGATTGCCTATCATGATGTTTTTAGGTATTTCGCCCAAACCGGTCACCACGTTAGTGATGCCATTTCCCAGTTTCACACCCATTTTGGCAGGATAACTTGATGCGTTTGCTACATAAGGCGTAAAAAAGAAGAGCGTCGCTAATATCATGACTATTTTTAAAGTCTGTTTCATTGGTATCTCCATAAACATAAAATAATTAAAAAAGGCGGTATTTTTTTCAAAAATACTAACATACTGCAATTACAATGTACAAACTGCATTTATCAGTTGATTATTTTATGCTATCCACGAAAATCACGAAAACTCAAAGTAGCCGCTATTGACTCTTTTTGTGCCTTTCGTAAATCAACTGATTTTTCAGGATTATTGTTTACCACTAGTAAACCGTCCAAACCGTAACAGCATTCCCGGTAACAATAATAAATTCAACAACGTAGAAGAAGCCAAGCCACCGATGATAATTGCCGCCATTGGGCCCATTATTTCCCGTCCCGGATTATCGCTGTTAAAAGCAATGGGAAACATCGCCAAAGCGGTGACCAGTGCCGTCATTAAAATGGAGGGCAAGCGTTCTTGAGCGCCTTGTATCGCGGTTTCCACGTTCCAGCTTTTGCCTTCCACTTCGACTAAATGCCGATAGTGCGACAACAGCATAATACTGTTACGCACGGTGATACCAAATAAAGTCACAAAACCGACAATAGAACCGACCGACAAAGTGGCTTCAGTGATGACTACCGCAGCAACGCCACCAATTAAGGCAAAAGGCAGGTTGGCAAGCGCCAGAACCGCGTTACGGACACTGCCAATGGCGATATAAATAAACATGACCACCCCTGCCCCGGCCAATAATGAATGCAAAATCAATTCATTGCGAGCCTCGGCTTGCTCAACAGCCGCACCGGTAAACTCTGGATAACTGGCGGCAGACACCGGAATTTCTTTGAGTACGCGGTTTTTAAGTTCCGCCATAAACGCATCCATGTCTCTATCAATCACATTACAGGTAACGGCTTGTCGTCGTTGTGACCCCTGATGCAGAATGTTATAACGACTGGCCGTATGCCGAATTTCGGCGACTTGTTCCAACCTGATTAACGTACCATCCTGGGTTCTGATAGGCAAATGGGCAATCGATTCCGGTTCTTGCCTGAGCTCTGGTGCCAAGGCCACCGCAATATTGACGATTTTGTTACCCTGAACCTGCTTGCCTACTATTCGGGTTTCGTAAGCCGTTTGCAAAGTATTAACAATCCCGGCAGGCAGGATGCCCCAAAAATTAAGCTGCTCCAAATTCAAGTCAACTTGCAATAACGGCGTGGCAGGCGGTGACCGTAATTGCACATCAGTCGCACCAGGAATGTCGCGCATAATTCGGGCGAGTCTTTGGGCTTGGGTATCAAGTACATTTAAGTCATTGCCGTAAAGATTAACCACCACGGGTGCCGTGTAGCCGGAAATGGTTTCATCGATCCGTTCTGTTAAAAAGGTATTGGCTTCAAAACCAATACCGGGGAAATGGGTCAGAATTTCACGCAACTTGTTCAGGATTTTTTGCTGCCCGTCACCTGATAAAGGCTCAAGACGAACCTCATATTCACTGTAATGGCTGCCGTAAGTGTCAGCGCCTCGTTCTGCACGTCCCGCCCATTGTGATACGGATTGCACACCCGGAATGGCCATAAACTGTTCGGTCAGTTTACTGCCGATTCTTACCGATTCTTGCAGGGATGTACCGGGAATACTGGTGGTGTGAACAATATAATGACCTTCACGCAGCTCTGGCAAAAATTTGCTGCCAAGATTAAAAAAGGCCAACACGCCTGCCAAACAGACAACAACACTGACCATGATTAGCCCGTTAAAATGCCTAAAAACAAAACCCAACACACTTTTATAAAGCGGTTTAATGCGTTTGATGAGCGGTGGCTCTTGGCTATCACTCAACGCGCGACCCAGCAAGGCAAAACATAACGCCGGGGTTAACGTCAGCGCAACCAGCAAAGACACTAAAATCGCCAGAATATACGAATAACCCAACGGTGCAAACAAGCGTCCGGCCACGCCGTTTAAAGTTAACAGCGGCACAAAAACCAAGGCTACAATAAAACTGGCGTAAACCACCGAGCTTCGTACTTCCAGAGAAGCGGTGTAAACAACGGTTGCGACGGATAACGGTTGCTCTTGCATCCGGTTTTCACGCAAGCGCCGGAATATATTTTCAGTATCAATAATGGCATCATCAACCACCTCACCCAAAGCAATAGCCAAGCCACCCAGCACCATAATATTAAGATTAACCCCCGTTTCCAGCAAAACAATGACCGCACCGATTAACGAAACGGGAATAGCCAACGCCGAAATAAAAGCTGTACGAACGTTAAACAAAAACAGGTACAAAATAATCAGCACAAAAAAACCGCCAATCAGTAAATGCCCGGATAAATTGGCAATTGACCGTTCTATATAGTCAGCAGGACGAAATAAATGCTCATAAAAAGTAATGGCCTCATTTTTAAAAACCGGCTCAAATTCTTTCAACACCTGCTCAACCTGCTTCGACACCGTTAAGGTATTGGCACCGTATTGCCCTATCACCATCATAACGATACCCGGTTTACCGCCAATTTGTGCCGCACCAATCGGCGGTTCGGGCGCATAACGAATAGTCGTCACTTCACCCAAAGTAATGTTGCGACCCTGATCACGCTTAACAATAATATTGGCAAATTGTTCCGGTGTAATCGGCTGCCCCGTCACTTGCAGGGTAATACGCTGATTTTTGTTTTCTATAAAACCGCCGCCCTGAATGGTTCCTGCTTGCGAAGCCGCTTGAATAATATCCTCCAGCGCCAGATTAAAACGATGCAACTGCACCGGATTAACCTGAATTTGCAGTTGCGTAATCTCCCCGCCAAACACATTAACATCGGCAACACCCGGAACAGCCAACAATCGCGGCATAAGCGTCCAGTCAACCAAACTGCGTAACGCCATTAAATCTTTGGACTCCGAGCGTAAACCAACGGTTAACACGGTCGCAGAAGATGACGATAACGGGATCGCCACCGGCACAATACCCAATGGCAGATGTGCCGGCAAACCCGCTAAACGCTCGCTAATCAATTGACGATTACGGTAAACATCACTTTTTTCTACAAACGTCGCCGTAACAATTGATAATCCCTGAATGGATTCAGAACGCACCGACTCCAACCCCACCAAGCCACTGATCGACATTTCGATTTGACGGGTTACCAAAACCTCAACCTGCTCGGCAGACAGGCCCGGTGATTCACTTTGAATAATCACCCGCTTGGGCGCAAATTCAGGAAAAATATCCAGACCAGCCGTGGTAAAACGATAACTGCCATAAAGCAAAATCAAAACAGCAAGGGCAATAACAATGCCGTAAAAACGGATGGAAAAGCGGACAAGGTGGCTTAGCATTATTTTGTTGGGAGTTTGGGCATTTTTTACGTAAGGGGATATTAGCAGGTGAGCACAAATTATTTGATCTCACCACGAAGACACGAAGATTGCGAAGTTTTTATCCTCTATGAATTAATAGAGCCGTAGGTTGGGTTAGGCGTTTGTTAGTTTTCATTTACAGCCATTTCCAGTGCTTCTAAAATTTTTACACTGTCATTAAAATACATTTGCACATTAACAAAAGATGCCGACGGAGAGCCGCCATGTGCAAAAGCATTTCTTGCATTATTTAGAGAATCAAGTGAGTCAAGTATTCTTTTTTTGTCTGCAAGACTATCAATGTTGTCTTTGAATCTCTGTTTCCAATTTTCATCAAAGCTAGCTAGACCATTACACATATTAGAATAACTAGGGTTCATTGAACTATTTCTAAACTTTATATCAATAAAATGTTTTAGTTGCTTGCTTTGTGAGTTGATATTGATGTCAGAAATTATTGTTTTAAAGCCATATTCAATTGCACCACAAGCTCTAATTATTGAATACCTAGTTAAATAAGGCACTGGATGACTCGTTGATCCTATCCCTTTAATTATAGATTCAATTTTATCGAATTCGTCTATACAAGAAACCAATCGTTCAGACACCGAATCATTACTAATATTGAAGTCCATAAAAGCTCTCCAATACCATCGAAATTCTCCCATGAATATTTTCTACTTGCATGGTTCCTTGGGTTATAAATTTTTTAAAATCTTCGTGTTGAAGTAATTCAAGTCGTTTTTTTTCGAGTTGTAACTTAGGAACATCTTCCCCTAGCTTTTCTATAGCAATAGAAGTAGCTACCGCAATTGAATCAAAAATAGTAGGGTAAAATCTTTTTCTAATTTTATCAGGGTTGTTTGACACAATATTAAAAAATGCGTTTTCACCAATGTTATTGTGTATAAATAAAATTGTACTTTTGAAACGCTCTGATGAATTTTTAATAAATTTTTCAGAATTATTGTCGCTATTACCCATGAATTCGTTCAATAATTTTTTAAGTGATATATTGCCTTTTATAAGTTTTTTTATTTCGCCAGAATTTAAAGCAAAAAACCTAAGAATAAATTCCGAGTCACGCATCCTGGAATCTATCTCGGATCCAAAAAGATCTCTCCAGTTTTTATCTTTATTTAATTCAATAAGTAATCTATTTAAGTTACCCTGATATACACAATTTCTTATCTCTTGTGCATTCAATGCTCTTCCCCCAGTATTGATTCTCTCGAAAATTTGGTATAGGCTAGTGTCGTCTTCTTTAGGTTTTGATTGTTCAAATATAATTGCATGAATCGTAGTGCTACGAACCCTTCTTTGCTCAGCAGGGGATAATTCTTTAAATGCTTTGCCCCGCCATCTTTCATTTACTTTTCCACTATTTGATAATCTAAATATCATATTATCTTTCGACCATATTCCATTCACATAGTCATAAACAGTCATTATTCTTTGATAACCATCAATTATTAATTTGCAATCATTGCTGGTATTCGCCAAAAAAATACTTGGCACTGGAAGACCTAACAAAATTGAATCAATAAATCTGCTAGCTTCTACCTTGTCCCATACATAGTTTCTTTGAAGTTCTGGTTTTAATAACTCATCTTCTTCATACATCGTAATTAATTCACGAAATGATAAGTCAGCTCCCCAAGAATTAATATTATATATATCATCATTCGAGTATAAATCATCTAGCTCTTCTGTAATTTGTTCTATTGTTTCTTTAAACATAATTTTCTCTAGAAAATCCAATAATTAATCAAACTTTTAAATCCAACGAGCTGTTATATACTTCTGTATATTATCCAAATCAACTTATTACATCATCAAGACAAATAGTAATGCGGATTTTACCGCTTTCGGCTTGAGAAAAAAGGGGACAAGAAAAAAGACCACCTATGCTTTCTTTTTTGTGCTTACAGCTTTTGTTATCCGTTTTTTGAGCATCAATCCATCGATATTAAGCAATTGCAACAAAGCCACAACAACGCCGATTAAAACTTTGATCGCATTGAGTTGTGGCGATGCACCTGAAAGGCGTAGCCGCTGGACATTACGTTTACTTCGACAGCAGATGGTTGAAACTGGATTATGTTAAAAGTGTATCGCATGAAACCAAGCGGTTAAACCGATGCAGCTAGTTGAGTCACACTTCAGGAAAAGGGCTTTCGCTGAATTTAATCTCAATAATAGTGCGCATTTTACCTGGATTTACTGCCCAAACGGGACAAAGCCCTCCGGAATTCTTTTTTAACTGAACTCAGTAACTCAGGCCAAGGTCTGGAAATCTTCTCTTTAAAAGTCCTGGCCTTCTTTCTGGCCGCATCATAAAGCACAGGATGAACACAGTTTAGAAACGCCAAATTTGATAATTCCATCACCCCATTGCCGGTCAGCTTGGCATAAAGAGCGTGGTCTCTTTTAACATACAAGAAAGCATTTTGGGCATAACAAGTGTCCACTTCAGGATTCCCCCAAAAAACTGGACGGAACAAGTCGAATACCGCGTAATCGAATTTGTTGAAAAAGGTAGCCCAATCACTATGTAATCTCTCGTTGATGTGATTGGTGCCGCCTTGACCGATATAAGCAGCACTAAACAGCACAACGTCAGACAGCATAGTCAGTGACTTGACAAAACCTTCCGATGATTCAGGTTTAAGATGCTCGGCCACTTCGAGAGAGATAGCCAAATCAAACCTCTCGCTCGTAGCAAGGCTTTCGTTAAGATCAATAGCGGTGAACTTGATTTTTTGATCCATCATATTTTCTTGACTGTTCCAATAGCCGTCAAATCCGACAAGCTGATTCGCCCCCAAGTCCCCAGCCGCTTTCAGCCACCCACCTGCCCCGCAGCCCATATCTACAATAGAATCAGGTGTGAAAAATTCCCATAAATGACCAAGACACAGCTCAGCGGATCGAAAACTCCCGTACTTTTGCGAATCGTAAAACGACTGGTCGTAAAATTTATCAAGCTTCATTTCAGAATGATTTCCTCGGATTATTGCCAACTTCAACTTTGATACACTTCCCTGAAGGCAGTCCGAAAGGATGGAAATCCAACCGCACAGCATCAAGTAGCTATGACTACGGCCTCCTGTCAATGCCCAGCCCAATTTAAAGGACAGCAAATGCAACCGCATTATTCAAAGTATCTATGACTGCCGTACTCCTGTCAACCACAAGCCTCTTCCAATGATAAATGAGTCCGACAAACGCTTAAATCTCGTTTCTGATAGAAGAATGAATCTAATCATGAACATAAATGACCTAAAAACAATCAAGCAATTGGAGCAAAACAGCTTTAACTGTTTTACAGGCAACAGCTGAAGCGGTTGCACTCCGGCTTTATAAACAACTTTCGCTTAACTTAATGGCATTGCCCACCCTTTTGAATGTCGCGCAATTTCCCCGTTACGTCTATAGAATAATTCGTAATTTGTATAAGAAATTATGCAAACTATTTTATAGTGTGTTAAGTTTTTAAATTTTACAATTTTGAACAAGCCGGATGAATTGTTGGTAATTCATTAAGAATATGCTTGATTGCTTTGTGACAATACCTCCTTCATCCAAATGTATTCCTCTTTACTATTTTTATTAATCACCCTATGACGTTACAATCTCCCAAATCATCCTTTTGGCTACCCGACGACGAGTGGCGTAAAGTTCAAAAGTGTTTACCCATTACCTGCGTTGATGTATTACCCTTTCGACTCGATAAGGGTGAAATAGGTGAGTTCGGTCTTATCTTGCGAAATACACCACATCAGGGAGAGCGATGGTGTTTGATCGGTGGCAGGCTGCAATATAATGAAGTACTGAAAGAAGCGGTGGTTCGGGAAATTATTGAAGCGCTTGGCGACAAAACCATCTATACCTTGATCGGCGGTGGTGAGCCGCTTAAGGTGGTTCAATATATGCCTGAAATAGGTCGGGGCGAGTATTTTGATCCTAGACAACATGCGATCGGCCTGACCTATGCCGTTGAGCTTTCAGGTATCTTTGTCCCTCAAGGTGAAGCGTTGGACTTTAAATGGTTTTCCATCAGTAAAATCCATGAACTGGAGGAAATAGGTTTTGGTCAAAAGCAACTAATTATTGACTGTCTTCGAGAACTTGGTCAGCTATCTGATTTTGTACCCGTTTAGGTAACTTGCAAAAATACGCACCCTTTCTTCGGAATACCAAACAAGATAAATACTCTATCGAGGTTAATCATGTCTGATTATCAACTGTTACAAAAAACCCTTATTACCTCGGCTATCCGGTGTTTTCTCATAGCACTGTTTTTGACACTGGCAATCACATTGCCGGTTGCAGCCAATGAAGCGCCAGAAGTGATGCTGGCAAATGTTTATCGTGGGCATGAGGATGTTACACAGTTTTGGGTGAGTGAAAAACTGGATGGTGTTCGGGCTCGATGGGATGGCAAGCAATTTATATCTCGGGGCGGTATTGTTTTTATAGCACCAGCATGGTTTGTGCAAGGTTTTCCGGATAAGCCGTTGGATGGTGAATTATGGATGGGACGGGGTCATTATCAAGATGTTGTTTCGGTTGTTCGCAAGCAAATCCCCGATGATGGTTGGAAAGCGGTCAAATTTATGGTGTTTGATCTGCCTACTCATGGAGGTACTTTTACCAAACGTGTTGAAGCCATGCGGCACTTGGCAACAACGCCCTATCTACAAGTCATTGAGCAGTTTCGTGTCGATTCCAATAAGACCTTGATGGACAAGCTGGATGACGTGGTCAGGCAAGGCGGCGAGGGTTTGGTGCTGCATCGGCAAAACGCGCTTTATCATAGCGGCCGCAGTGATGATTTGCTTAAATTAAAACCTTTTGAAGATGCAGAAGCTATCGTTATCGGTTATAAACCCGGTAAAGGTAAAAATACCGGTTTGATAGGCGCTATCAAGGTGCGTATGGATAATGGCAAAACCTTTTATATAGGGAGTGGCTTTACGCAACAACAACGGAAAAATCCCCCTGCGCTTGGGAGTTTGGTGACTTATCGGTATCAAGGTTTTACTCAGGCCGGAATACCGCGCTTTGCTGTATTTATAAGGCAGCGGAATGAATAGTCGACGTTAAAAAAAGTCTATTGGATTTTTTCATCCCTGCCAGAATCACAAATTTTATCGCCCGCTGAAGCACATTATCAATCAGAAAAGCTTATCCGCACGAAGGCCATAAAGAAATAAAGTGCCCTATCCTTCCTGCTCTTCGTAGTGAATAAAAAACCATTAATCACCTGTAACCAACAAGAAGTTGCATTTTATACAGAAACTTGGCTGGGCATAAAGCTAACTCTGTTATAATTTGCAGCTTTATCAAAGTAGTCAAATACCTTGATGGCATTCATTGCCGCAAGCGCTAAAGCAATAACGCCTTAACAACCTCATTATCAGTTGAAACACAGTGGATTTAAAACATATCAGAAATTTCTCCATTATCGCGCATATTGATCATGGTAAATCAACACTCGCGGATCGTTTTATTCAAATCTGTGGAGGCTTAAGTGCCAGGGAAATGTCAGCACAAGTACTCGATACCATGGACATTGAGAAAGAACGCGGCATCACTATTAAAGCGCAAAGTGTTACGCTGGAATTTAAAGCCAAAGATGGCGAAACTTATCAACTTAATTTTATTGATACGCCGGGGCACGTTGATTTTTCTTATGAAGTATCCCGATCGTTAGCGGCTTGTGAAGGTGCGTTACTGGTTGTTGATGCAGCGCAAGGCGTTGAGGCGCAAAGTGTGGCGAACTGCTATACGGCTATTGAACAGGGTCTGGAAGTGGTACCGGTACTGAATAAAATTGATTTGCCTTCTGCCGAACCTGAACGCGTACTGGCTGAAATTGAAGAAGTGATCGGCATTGCAGCGGATGAGGCTTTGATGATTAGTGCCAAAACCGGTCTGAATGTGCAAGATGTTTTGGAACAACTGGTTATTAAAGTACCGCCACCGCAAGGCAATATAGACGGCCCGTTGCAAGCGTTGATTATTGATTCCTGGTTCGACAGTTATCTGGGCGTGGTGTCTTTAGTCAGAATTATGCATGGCAGTATTCGCAAAAAGCAAAAAATCACAATCATGTCTACCGGCAAGTCGTTTATTGCTGATAAAGTCGGTGTTTTTACGCCCAAGCGTCTTGAAAAAGATATTTTAAATACCGGCGAAGTCGGTTATGTGGTGGCCGGCATTAAAGACATTTTTGGTGCGCCGGTGGGTGATACCATCACGTGGACAGATAATCCGGCTACCGAACAACTGACCGGCTTTCAACGGGTTCAACCGCGCGTTTTTGCGGGTTTGTATCCTGTTAGTTCCGATGATTACGAAGATTTGCGTGAAGCGCTTAACAAGTTAAATCTTAATGATGCCGCGTTGCAATTTGAGCCGGAAACCTCTCAGGCTTTAGGCTTTGGTTTTCGTTGCGGCTTTTTAGGCATGTTGCACATGGAAATTGTGCAAGAGCGTCTGGAAAGAGAGTATGACGTTGATTTGATTACCACAGCGCCCACGGTTATTTATGAAGTGATTACCCAGACCGACCAGATTTTAATGGTGGATAATCCGGCCAAACTGCCGGAGGGCGGCACTGTCAAGGAAATCAGGGAGCCCATTATTCGGGCCAATATTTTGGTACCGCAGGCTTATTTAGGCGGCGTGATTACCCTGTGTATTGAAAAGCGCGGCGTACAAAAAGACATGCAGTACGTTGGCAGACAGGTATCTCTGCATTATGAGCTACCCTTAAGTGAAGTGGTTCTGGATTTCTTTGACCGCTTAAAGTCAGTCAGTCGCGGTTTTGCTTCGTTTGATTATGAATTTTTACGTTTTCAGCAAGCGGATTTGGTTAAGCTGGATGTGTTGATCAATGCCGAAAAGGTGGATGCTTTATCTATTATTGTGCATCGTGATTTAAGTAATAATCGGGGCCGCGATTTGGTTGAAAAGATGAAAGACCTGATTCCACGACAAATGTACGAAGTAGCGATACAGGCGGCCATTGGTTCCAAAATTATCGCCCGATCAACCGTTAAAGCCATGCGAAAAAATGTCATCGCCAAGTGTTATGGCGGCGATATTAGTCGTAAGAAAAAGTTATTGGAAAAACAAAAAGCCGGTAAAAAACGCATGAAACAGGTCGGTAATATTGAAATTCCTCAAGAGGCATTCCTGGCCGTTTTACAACTCAACAAAGAATGATGAAAATCAGGTAAAAGGTTAAAAGGCGAAAGGCGAAAAAACAACCTTGAACCTTAGACCTTTAGCCTTGAACCCTTAACCTTTAACCTGAACTTAAATATAACAATGGACTTTGATTTCTCTTTTTTTCTGTTGCTGGCCACTGTCATTACGGGTGTCATTTGGGGGGCTTATTTATTATTCCTTAAATCAAAAGGCCTCATTTTTGATGAAAAAGATGAGCCCGTGCTGGTCGAATATGCGCGTTCTTTTTTTCCGATTGTGTTGATTGTGCTGTTGCTCCGGTCATTTATTGCCGAACCTTTTCGCATTCCTTCCGGATCAATGATGCCTACTTTATTGGTGGGTGATTTTATTCTGGTCAACAAGTTTACTTACGGCATACGCCTGCCGGTTATCAATAAAAAGATAATTGAACTGAATGAACCCAAGCGCGGCGATATTGTCGTCTTTCGTTACCCTAAAGACCCGACTGTTGATTATATTAAACGTATTATTGGCCTGCCTGGCGACAAAATTGTTTATAACAATAAAAAGCTGACCGTCAATGATGTGCCTGTTAAACAGGTATCCATGGGACGTTATCAAGGTTTGGGTCAAGGTGAGGATATGACCGGCGCTGAAGAATTGCTGGAAGATTTAACCGGTGTTGAGCACAGCATTTTAATCAGAAATGGTACGCCTACGGTTGAATTTGTTTACGTGGTACCGGAAGGTAATTATTTTGCCATGGGCGATAATCGTGACAACAGTAATGACAGTCGCTACTGGGGGCCGGTTCCTGAAGCCAATCTGGTCGGTAAAGCTTTCTTTATCTGGATGAGTTGGGATTGGCAGGATAAAGGCGTTGGTTTTAGTCGTATTGGTACGGTATTAAAATAATTCAACAGCTAACTGTGCACAAGGTTATAGATCCTGACTGACATCATCTCGGCTACCAATTTTAGTCGGCACAAAAATACCGACGTTAGACCTGGCAGGTTTACAAAACCTGCCAGGTCTATCCCGCGTTATTTGTGCAACCCACATATCTACCAGTAAACCTTTATGCGCAACCATAAATAGTTTGGGAGAATTGAATGAATGCATCGCCTGCAAACCAACAAGGTTTAACCTTTATATCGCTTGTTTTTATTCTCGGTCTTATCGGTTTTTTTGTTTTATTGGGTCTTAAAATAGGCCCGATTTACCTTAATCACAGCAAAGTAGTCAGTGCGTTGGCTGATATTGAAAAAACCCCGGACATTGAAGCACAAAGTGAAAATGAAATCAGAAACAGCCTGAGCAAACGCTTCGATATTAATTATGTTAATGACGTCACTCAGGATGACATTACTATCACGCGCCATGGGAATTATCTAAAAGTGGCTATTGAGTATGAGGTTGCCCGGAAAATTGCCGGCAACCTGAGTGTTTTAGTGGAATTTAATGACAATATTGAGGTCGGTAATAAGTGATAAAAAAGCCCGCAGTTTTGTGTAAAAAGTTGGGATTAAAGTTTAATAATCCACAGCTTTTTACCATGGCTTTAACCCATCGCAGCGCAAGCTCAACCAATAATGAACGACTGGAGTTTTTGGGCGATTCAATCTTGGGCTTTGTGATTGCCCAAAAATTGTATGACCTTTTTCCTGAGGCCAGTGAAGGTGTTTTAAGCCGCCTGAGAGCGAGTCTGGTCAATCAAACTTCTTTAGCGGAGTTAGCCAGAAAGCATCAACTGGGCGATTTTTTATTGCTGGGCTCAGGAGAATTAAAAAGCGGTGGCTTTCGCCGTGATTCCATTTTATCCGATGCGCTGGAAGCCATTATGGGCGCGTTGTTTAAAGATCAAGGCATAACGGCTTGCCAGCAATGGATCGAACTCTTGTTTACGGAAAAACTGAGCCAATTATCGATGGATAACTGGCAAAAAGACCCTAAAACCCAACTTCAGGAATTGATGCAGTCCAAAAAACTGTTATTGCCTGAATACACCTTAATAACAATGTCAGGACTTGCGCACGAACAAATGTTTAAAGTTAAATGTACCATTACCTTAATTGAAGAAACCTGTATCGGTACCGGTATCTCCAGAAAAAGAGCCGAACAGTCGGCAGCAGAGCTTATGCTCGAATTATTGAATAAGGACAGTAAATGAATTGCGGTTTCGTAGCGCTAATAGGGCGCCCCAATGTTGGTAAATCTACGCTGATGAATCATTTGCTGAAGCAAAAAATCAGCATTACTTCACGCAAACCACAAACCACCCGGCACCGAATTCTGGGTATTAACACCACTGAGGCAGGCCAAGCCATTTATATGGACACTCCGGGCATGCACAACAATGAAAAAAGAGCGTTAAACCGCTATTTAAACCGAACGGCTGAAACCACCCTGCTGGGTGTTGATGTGATTGTCTGGTTGATTGATGGTTTATCGTGGCATGAATATGATGAGGTCATCTTTAAAAAACTGGAGCAAGCGGGATTGCCGGTCATTCTTGCCGTCAATAAAGTCGACAAGGTAAAAGACAAGGATGCCATCTTGACATTTTTTGCCGAAGCCCAACACCGCTTTCCCTTTGAGCATTTGATTCCTATTTCAGCCTTAAAAAGAACTAATCTGGATCAACTTGAAAGTTTGATCATGAAGCTGTTACCGGAAAATGATTTAATCTATCCTGAAGATCAGATTACCGACCGGCCAGAGCGCTTTTTAGCGGCTGAAATTATCAGGGAAAAACTAACCCGTCGCTTGGGTGATGAATTACCTTATGCATTAACCGTTGAAATGGAACGCTACGAAGAGCTTCCGCATATCACTAAAATATACGCCATTATTTGGGTAGAGCGTCTAACCCAAAAAAACATCGTGATTGGCAAAGACGGCGAGATGTTGAAAAAAGTCGGTACGGATGCGCGGTTTGATATAGAAAAACTGATCGGCCAAAAAGTCTATTTACAACTGTGGGTTAAAGTTAAAAAGAACTGGTCGGATAATGAACGCGCCATGCAAAGCCTGGGATTTAATGACTGATAGAGCAGTTCTCTTACAACCTGCCTTTATCCTGCAACAACGAAAATTTAGAGAAACCAGTCTTATCATTGACGTATTAACCCGGGATTTTGGCAGGGTTTCTCTGTTGGCTAAAGGGGTAAGAAAAGCCAAGTCTAAAACGGCGGGGCTTCTACAACCTTTTACCCCGCTGACACTCTCCTACTTGGGTAAGACTGAGTTAAAAATACTGACTAATGTTGAAATAACACAGCCCTTTAATCCATTACAGGGGCTTGCCGTTTATTGCGGCTTTTATGTTAATGAACTCATCGGCTGTTTTTTACATCATTACGATCCTCACCCGGAAGTGTTTGACTATTATGGGCACTGTTTATCCTGCCTTTCAGATCCGTCAAAAATAGAAGCGACACTGCGTATTTTTGAGCTTGATTTAATGGAAGCCGTAGGTTATGGACTGCAACTGGACTATGACCTCCAAAACAACCAAGCCGTTGATCCATTAACCCGCTATCACTTCAATGCAGAACAGGGGCCGATAGCAGCGCCTGACGGCTTATTCTCGGGCAAGACCTTGCTGGCATTAAAAGCCAGAAAACTCACCGACTCTGAGACACTCTACGAAGCGAAGACACTGATGCGAAAAGTCATCGCTGTTTATTTGCACGGTAAGCCACTAAAAAGTCGGGCCGTCATCAACCAAATTATCCAACATCTATAAAAATGAACAAAACACACATCTTATTGGGCGTAAATATTGACCACGTTGCTACGCTTAGGCAAGCCCGAGGTACGCTTTATCCAGAACCTGTCCAGGCTGCACTGGTTGCTGAACAGGCAGGCGCAGATGGCATTACGGCGCACTTGCGGGAAGACCGTCGGCATATTCAGGACAGGGATATTTTCTTGTTAAAAGAGATGCTCCACACCCGCCTGAATATGGAAATGGCTGTAACCGATGAAATGGTGGGGCTTGCAGTTAAGGTACAACCTTATGCATGTTGTCTGGTACCGGAAAAACGCGAAGAATTGACGACTGAGGGTGGTCTGGATGTTTCGGGCAACCTGAATAGAATGCAATGGGCTTGTGATACCTTAAGAACCGCCGGCATTGAAGTATCTCTTTTTATTGACCCCGATGAAGCGCAGATTGATGCAGCGGTAAAAGCAGGGGCACCGGTTGTCGAACTACATACAGGGTGTTACGCCGATGCAAAAAATCCCGTGCAACAAGCCAAAGAACTGGCACGTATCAGACAGGCCGCACATTATGCCCACAGTGCCGGCTTGCAAGTTAATGCGGGGCATGGGTTAAATTTTTATAATGTTGAAGCGATATGCGCAATACCGGAAATAGTCGAACTTAATATCGGCCATTCGATTATCGCTCAAGCCTTGTTTTCGGGATTGGCTCAGACGGTTAAAGATTTGAAACACCTAATGAGGCAGGCGCGGCTACACCCTTTTTGAGCGGCATTATCCTACAAACCGCAGTTAGTCCACGAAAAGCACGAAAGAAACGAAAGTAATCAGTATGTTGTATTGCACAGCCGTTCACCCTTTAGGTAACAAGATACAATTTTGTATCCCTTTGAATATTTTCGTGCTTTTCGTGTTTTTCGTGGATCAAATGATTTTTCCAGGATTATATAATGTGTTGCGGTGGTTTTCCGGGAAAAACAGATACTTCGATAACTCGCAAAAAATACCCTGCAAAAGTTGCCACAGATTCACAGATTAAAATCAGGATTAATTCCAAGCCCCTCTGAAAATGTGTTGATAGTTGAGGGGAAGAATAGTACAGAGCCCTTGTATTTACATGGTCAAGGGCGCTTTTACAGACCGCAAACAATTTCGTCGTTAGCATCTACCAAGGTATCAAGAATCTGGTATTATTCCAGAAGCAGACGTAGAATCGACAGTAAATATAGTTATGTGACCGGCAAAAATCGGCCATTATATAGATTACCCGGTTCTGAATAGTATATAGGCAACCTTGGCGGATATGCCTTGTAAACACTGGCCTTGCGGCATGCGCCACGTCAAATTAGTAGGCATAATTTTCTCGAAAATTTCCACTGGCGGCACTGCAAGAGGCAATCATCGGCGATGACGATGAAATTAGCTTCGACGACTGTGTTGACATATTCTACAACGACCTCAAAGCATCATTACAGCACCCGTGTGACTACTGGCTTGTGGCTATTTTTGATAAGATTTGCGTTGAATGTAGAAAATTCTATCAAATATACCCCTACATGCCCGTGCATCCCCCTAAAAATTGGGAAACTTCAGTTAAAAAATTGTTAGTTGTAAAATGATTTGATATAAACCGTTTCATATCTAGAATCAACTAAGGAAAGACAGATTCAAAAAGTTTTGTATTTCACTAAAATTAAAAATAAGTAGGAGACAATTTAATGAGTATGCTAACTAAAGTCCTATCGATTGTTTTTCTAGGGTGTTTTTCTCACATCACAAATGCAACTGATTGGGACATGCAAAAGGCCTATTTTTTAGCGATTGCAGCAAAATGTTCTTATAGTTCAAATAAAACAGAAGCCGTTTCTTGTTTAAAAACCCATCCGATGTTTACTAGTGTGAGAGAAAGCGATATTTATTTATGGAGCCACCCGACTCGTCCAGATGCTTATTCTTTGATCAACACACCAAAGGAATTAATTTTAGCGATTAGAGGCACTCAGCCGCCTGTCAAGCTAAGTCTGAATGTATCATTTGATTGGCTGAACGATATGATTGTGGGTGCTGTTGAAAACCAAGGCTATCACAAGGGGTTTCAAAAATCATGGGAAACGATTAAAACCAATCTGACTCAAGATCCGGCCGCTAAGCAATTGTTGGCTCACGTGGGGGCGCGGAAGTTTTATATCACTGGCCACAGCAAGGGCGGATCAATTGCGACAATAGCGACCCTAGACATGACCGAGAATTATGCGGCATTCGGTTTGGCAAAAAAACCTGACGAAACCTACGAATTTGAACCCTCCAGAAGCATAACGGCAGAGAAGGCGAAAGCTCACAAGGCAGTCTTTGCTAATTTATGGCGCTTCGAATATAGAGATGATATCGTTCCCCGACTTCCCATAAAAGAAGCATCGCAAACGCCCAATTCCTTTATTGATCAGATTGATTTTTATGTCAGCAAAATAGGTTTTCCTGCATTTGCATCTGTCGGTAGCCTTTTTTATGTAAACAAGAGCGGGGAAGGTAAACCTATCAAAACAGAGGACGAATCACGTTTATTTGATGAAAGAACCGCTGAACTTGCAGCGCATTTGAAAGAATTAAAAAGACATCCGAAATCTTTAAAACTAGCAGAAATTATTGATAGAGGCGAACAACGCTGTATCACCTCTTTCCAGCTTATAGACGATCACATCGTTTATTGGCAATGGTTGGCCCAGGCATCGAAACAAAACGGCAACGAAGTTACCGTGAGCGATAACAAGTTACACACACTTTCATCCTGCTGTACACAACATTTACTAAGCGGATTAAAGCAATGCCTGACTAAAGATCAATAGATTCAATTAATTTGGAGTGTTGTCATTTATGGGATCTGAAGTCCGTTGCGGAACGAAAAGTCCTGTTAAGAAGTCCTGCTTCGTTGTGTTTGTCCTCAGTCGCTGTTGCTTGATAAAAGCGGCCACTCGCAATGGGCAAATTATTGTTTTCTGGTCGTCAAGTCTCGGCCACTATGTATAGTGCCCAACTATGAATAGAAGCGATTTATTTCGATGTGCACCCCATGTGTTACCAACTACTACTAATAGAGCACTATACATAGCGACCCACTCCAGTCATGCAAGTCAGGTTTTTGGCTGGCAGCTTACCCACAATAAGCCGCCATTCTATTCTGTTAGCGACTAGCAAAACCAGATGTTCAAAATCAAATTTTTGCAATCTTCTGGCTTGGCAATTGAAATCCACTATTTTTGTACTACAATTTTCAATTTTAAAAAATCAATATATGAGAGGGGGGATGTAAACTATTTATATAGAATGATCAAAAAATCTTACTCAAAACGGCTTTCCCTCGCTACGGTTCCTATTCTCGGACAGCCTCCCCTCCTAGCATAAAATCCGGTAACCATTAAAAATAATTTCACTTTTAATCAAATAGTTATAAGTCCTACAAACTACAAAGTGACTGCGTTACTGGAAAAACTGCTGATTCAATTTACTTGCATCCCGATCAAGGCAGTCCCTTGGGGTGCCTAAAAAAGAATTTATTTTTAAAATCTTCCCTACACTCTCTTTAGTCAAAAAGGGGGCTCTGAACTGTTCTATTTATTTTGCTGCAACTTTTTAATCATAATTAATTTTCAGGCAAATTTCAGCGTCATTTTGTGTTATCCTACGCGGCTAAATTTTATTCTATAAATTCTCATATCACTTTATGCGAACTCGCGTTAAAATCTGCGGCTTTACCCGCATTGAAGATGCTGTTTATGCTGCACACCAAGGCGTAGATGCAATTGGTTTGGTGTTTTATCCACCCAGCCCAAGACATGTTGAGATTGGGCAGGCCATCAGGATTGTTAACGCCCTGCCCGCTTTTACCTCGGTAGTCGCTTTGTTTGTTGACGAGCAGGAAGCCCGGATACGCGAGGTTTTGGCACACGTGCCCATTGACTGTCTTCAGTTTCATGGTGATGAGACGGCTGAGGCTTGCAGAATTTATGATAAACGATACATTAAAGCGGTCAGTATGCGGGAAGGTATTGATATTGCGGCTTTGGCTCACCACTATCATGATGCGGCGGGATTATTGCTGGATGCTTTCCATCCTGATGCCAAAGGCGGAACCGGCAGTCAATTCGACTGGGCGATGATTCCCAAATCATGTACTTTACCGGTTATACTGGCGGGTGGTTTGGATGAAACCAACGCAAAACAGGCAGTACAGGCCGTAAGACCTTACGCATTGGATGTCAGTAGCGGTGTAGAAACTGCAAAAGGTATTAAAGACTCGCTTAAAATAGCGGCATTTATAAAACTAGTTAATGAGGCTGATAGAGTAACAACATGACCGAAAAATATAATATGCCCGATGAGCGGGGACACTTTGGCCCTTACGGTGGAATTTTTGTTGCTGAAACATTAATGCCGCCCATTCAGGAATTAAATGCTGCCTATCAGCATTACTTGACGGATCCTGAATTTATAGCGGAACTGGATGCTGATTTAAAATATTATGTAGGCAGACCTTCGCCTTTATATCATGCTGAACGCTGGAGTCGTGAACTTGGCGGCGCGCAAATCTATTTAAAACGTGAAGACCTTAATCATACGGGTTCTCATAAAATCAATAATACCGTGGGTCAGGCCTTATTGGCCAAACGCATGGGTAAAACCCGTATTATCGCGGAAACCGGTGCCGGCCAACACGGCGTTGCCACCGCAACCATTGCCGCCAGACTGGGTCTGGAATGTGTGGTTTATATGGGCGCTGTTGATGTGGCAAGGCAATCCTTAAACGTGTATCGAATGAAATTGCTGGGGGCAACCGTAGTGGCGGTTGAATCGGGCTCTAAAACGCTAAAGGATGCTTTAAACGAAGCGCTTAGAGATTGGGTCACCAATGTTGATAATACTTTTTATATTATCGGTACGGTTGCCGGCCCCCATCCTTATCCGGCGATGGTGCGGGATTTTCAGGCGATTATTGGCCGTGAAACCAAAGAGCAATGTCTTGAAGCAACCGGACGTTTGCCCGATGCGCTTGTGGCTTGTGTAGGCGGCGGTTCAAATGCCATCGGTTTGTTTTATCCTTTTATTGAAGATAAATCCGTAAAAATGTACGGCGTTGAAGCAGCCGGTGACGGCGTGGAAACGGGACGGCATTCTGCGCCGTTATGTGCAGGTCGACCCGGTGTATTACACGGCAATCGTACCTATTTAATGGCGGATGATGACGGTGAAATTATCGAAACCCATTCTATTTCAGCCGGCCTGGATTATCCTGGTGTCGGCCCTGAACATGCCTGGTTAAAAGATACCGGCCGGGCCACTTATGTCAATATAACCGACACCGAAGCGCTGGAAGGCTTTTATGCGTTAACACGCATGGAAGGCATTATTCCTGCACTGGAGTCCAGCCATGCAATGGCTTACACGATGAAACTTGCACCAACTATGCGTAAAGACGAAACCATCATTATTAACCTGTCCGGTCGTGGCGATAAAGATATGCAGACGATGGCTAAACGTGAAGGAATAGAACTGTGAGTCGCTTGGCTGCCAGATTTGAAGAACTTGCGAAAACAGGTCGCAAGGCATTAATTCCGTTTGTTACGGCGGGCGATCCACATCCCGACTTTACCGTGCCGCTGATGCATGCCATGGTAAAAGCGGGTGTTGACGTGATTGAGCTGGGTGTACCTTTTTCTGATCCGATGGCCGATGGCCCTGTTATTCAACGTGCCAGCGAACGCGCGTTGGCTCATAAAATGAGCTTAAGACGCACCTTGGAAATTGCGGCTGAATTTAGAAAAAACGATCAGGAAACGCCGGTTGTCCTGATGGGTTATTTAAATCCGATTGAAGCAATGGGTTACGAAAACTTTGCCAATGCCGCACAACGTGCAGACATTGACGGTGTCTTAACCGTTGATTTACCCCCGGAAGAAGGCGTTGAGTGCGGTGCCTTGTTAAAGGCACGCGGCGTTGATCCTATTTTTCTGTTGGCACCCAACAGCACCGATGAACGTGTTAAAAAAATGGATGCGGCGGGTAGCGGTTATATTTATTATGTTTCTCTTAAAGGCGTAACCGGTGCCGGTCATTTGAATATTGCCGATGTTGAAAACAAACTGCAACAAATCAAGGCCATTACAAAATTACCCATTGCGATAGGTTTTGGTGTAAAAGATGCGCAAACAGCAAAAACTATTGCTACTATAGGTGATGGTGTGGTTATCGGTAGCGCCCTGATTAGTAAAATTGAAGCCAACCTGAATAACCTGGAACAAGCCGGTAACGACATTATTGAATTGTTGGTATCCATACGCCAAGCTCTGGATAGTTAAGGCGTGTCATGATAAAGCACTATGGAGCATATAAATGAGTTGGTTTGAAATATTACTCCCCAAAACGATTAGAACAGAAGGATCCAGTAAAAAAGGCACTGTGCCTGAAGGTTTGTGGACCAAGTGCCCTGGCTGTAATGCGATTCTTTACAATACCGAACTGGAAAGAAATCTCTGCGTCTGTCCAAAATGCGAACATCACATGCGTATTTCGGCCAGAACACGCTTAAATATGTTTCTGGATGAGGAAGGACGCGAAGAAATCGGCAAGCACATTAAGCCTGTCGATCCATTAAAATTTAAAGATACCAAGAAATATAAAGACCGGATTACCCTGGCTCAAAAACAAACCAAAGAAAGTGATGCCTTGGTCGTCATGAAAGGACAACTTAACGGTAACGACATTGTTGTTGCCGCCTTTGACTTTAAATTTATGGGCGGCTCGATGGGCTCGGTAGTCGGTGAACGTTTTGTTCGAGGCGTCAACAAGAGCGTTGAGTCAGGCATACCGTTTATTGTCTTTACGTCAAGCGGCGGTGCCAGAATGCAGGAATCCCTGTTTTCCCTGTTTCAAATGGCAAAAACCAGCGCTGCGTTAACCAAATTGTCCGATGCCGGAATCCCGTATATCTCTTTTATGACGGATCCAACGATGGGCGGCGTATCAGCCAGCTTAGCGATGCTGGGCGATATTAATGTGGCTGAACCCAACGCTTTGATTGGTTTTGCAGGCCCCCGGGTTATAGAGCAAACGGTTCGTGAAAAATTGCCGGAAGGCTTTCAACGCAGCGAGTTTTTACAGGAGCATGGTGCCATTGACATGATTATTGACAGGCGTGAAATGCGCACTAAAATTCACAGCATTTTGGTACTATTGATGGCGGGCAGAGGAAAGGTATCGGCATCCGTTGCGCCAGCGTCAATAACCATTGAAGCTGAAGAAGTTATCGAGCAATCTTCTGCTCAAGAATAACCGACTCCCGAAATACCACGGGGTATCTACAGAGTTTTTCTGCTTAATGAAAAAATGATTTGCACTGAAACTATCAGTCCTCTCCTACCGGAGAAGCCTGTTCCAAGCAGTGCAGAAGGGACTGGAGAGAAAACAGGGATGCAGAAAAGCAGAGCAATGCAGAAGCGGCGTAGCGGTGTGCCGAGGAGAGTAAAATTAATTATTTAAATCCCCATCAACCTTATTTTTCAAAGGCAAAAGGATTCTGCTTGTGTAAATACCTGTGCCCCAAACACTCTGATAATGATGCGTTTTGATTCACTAAAGGGCTGGCTGGATTGGCAGGAAAGCTTGCACCCCTTGGCAATAGACTTGGGATTGGAACGGGCGGCACACGTTTTTCATGCGCTTAATCCTGGCTGCCTCAAGCCACTTACCATTACTGTGGCCGGAACCAACGGAAAAGGTTCATGTATCGCTTATCTTGAGACTATTTATAAAGCACAGGGCTACCGCGTAGGTGCTTATTCTTCTCCACATATTTTAAAATATAATGAAAGAATAAAAATAGACGGTAAACCGGTATCTGATGAACTGATTTGCGCAGCTTTTGCAAGAATAGAAGCCGTCCGGGGCAATACCTCATTAAGCTATTTTGAATTTGGTACACTGGCTGCACTTGATTTATTCTGGCGCTCGGGTTTGGATATTCAATTGCTTGAAGTCGGCTTGGGCGGTCGTCTTGATGCCGTTAATATAATTGATCCCGATGTCTCGTTGATTTCCAGCATCGGTATTGATCATGTGGATTGGCTGGGTGCTACACGCGAAGCTATAGGCAAGGAAAAGGCCGGTATATTCCGGGTAAAAACACCTGCTATCGTAGGCGATTGCAATCCTCCTGATTCATTGTTGCAACATGCCCTTGATAAAGAAGCGCAACTTTATTGCATTAACAAGGATTTTTCTTATAAAAAACAGGAAACTACCTGGGACTGGTTTGCAAATGGCCGACATATTGATCAATTACCGGAGCCGGGTTTAAAAGGCGAACATCAATACCGTAATGCCTCAGCGGCTATTTTGGCAGTGAAACTGTTGTCAAAAAACCTGCCGGTGAGCGATGAGGCCATTAGAACCGGAATAAAAAACAGCCATTTACTCGGTCGCTTTCAATTGATTAATGATAAAATCCCCGTGCTGTTGGATGTGGGACATAATCCGGAGGCTGTCAAAACATTAGTTGATTATCTAACGACGACTTTCCCTGGAAAAAGAATACACGCGATTTTTTCAATGATGAAAGACAAGGACATAGCGGGTGTGCTGGAAATTATGAATCCGGTAGTCTACGACTGGTTTTTTGCCCCCTTGGCCAACCCAAGAACAGTGACAGAACCGGTTATGCGGGAGCTTTTTTCACAAAGTTCAGTGTCACGGGCAAGCTTTGGTTTTAGCGGTTTTGCGCAAGCTTATAACGCAGCAAAAAGCCAATCACTAGATGATGATTTACTACTGGTTTTTGGATCGTTTTTTTTAGTATCTGATTGTTTAAATGAATTTGAGAAAAGGTGAGTTGACAAAATGAATCAAGAATTAAAACAACGGTTGATTGGTGCAGTCGTGGTGACGGCTCTGGCTGCTATTTTTATTCCCATGCTGTTTGATGACCCTGTTGATAATAGCGGTCAATCAGTCAGTGAACTGGTTATTCCAGCGACACCTGTTAACACGGGCGAAGAATCTGCCAATAAATTACCGACCAGTGCCAATCAGGTTTTGAATGCGCCTGATTCGGGCTCTGAAAAGGTGGTCAACACAGAAGAAGAAGCCGAGCTATCAGCAGATAATCAGCTTTCCCAAGACGCGTCTTTAAATGATGAACCCGAAGCCGATATGGCAGAAGGCGATGAACCAGCGATTGATGTACCAATAAATGATGGCTCATCAACGGCTTTGGATACCGGTGTTGCAAACAAAACCAATAAATCGGTAAAAACCCTAAAAGCCCTTTCCGGAACTGAAGCAGCCAAGCAGCAATTAACTCAGAAACCACCATTAGAGGCGGAGTCGAATATCGGTATTGATACCCCTAAAAAATCAGTAAAAAAAACTGAAGCATTCGGGACTAAACCGGCCGAAAAAGTAAACGCTTTAATTACGTCAATGGATAACACCACCGATAAAACGGTTGTTAAACCCGTAACATCAAAATCTGAATTGGGTCGCTGGACTCTTCAGGCCGGTACTTTTAGTAAAAAAGAAAATGCCGTGACACTGATGGAAAGGTTACGTAAACAAGGTCTGCCCGTGACGATGGAGGTGACTAAAGGCGCTGGTAACACAACCCTTTATCGTATTAAAGTGGGGCCTACGCTTGATAAGAAACGTGCGCTGGAAATGAAGGCAAAAATGGATAGTCAAAAAATACAATCGCTCCTGGTTGCCGAGTAATACATCAATTTAAATGTTGAATTTTATAATCTAAAAAATGATTTGGATAGACTATGTCATTATCGGATTGGTATTTATTACCTTGATAACAGGATTCCTGAAGGGCTTTAGCCTGGAATTTTTTTCATTCGTATGTTGGCTGTTGGCAATCGGGATTGGTTTAAATTTTAGCCGGGATTTTTCTGTTTTCCTGGAATCCGTTATCCCTCATCCTTTACTTAAAACCCTGGCGGCTTTCTTATCGCTGCTTTTAATCACCCTGCTGGTGGGTCGCTTAATACAGGGACTTTTGGGTGAAGTCATAAAAAAGCCAACATTAACATTTACAGATCGCTTGGGAGGAATGGTTTTTGGTGTTTTACGCGGCACGGTTGTTGTGGTGGTATTAGTCATGCTGGCAGGGCTAACCGCCTTGCCGAATGATGTTTGGTGGAAAGAATCAAAATTGCTGCCATCTTTTCAAACCTGCGTGGTATGGTCACTAAACCATATTCCTTCAGCACTGGCTGAATATATTCATTATCGTTAACAACTTTTAGATTCAAGAAAAAATTATGTGTGGTATTACTGCTATCGTTTCACACCAAGCTGTCAATCAGGAACTCTATGATGCACTGACAGTCTTGCAACACCGTGGTCAAGATGCTGCCGGCATAGTCACTTGTGAGCGCGGGCGCTTGCATTTGCGTAAAGATAATGGCTTAACCCGTGATGTGTTTAACAACGCTCAGATGTTAAAGCTAAAAGGCAACATGGGCATTGCCCACGTTCGCTACCCAACGGCGGGTTGCACCAGTTCTGCAGAGGCGCAACCGTTTTATGTTAACTCCCCTTTTGGACTGACGCTTGCTCATAACGGTAATTTAACCAATACCGAGGAGTTGAAAAAAGCCCTGTTCGTAGAGGATCAACGCCATATTAATACCGATTCTGATTCTGAAGTCCTGTTAAATGTTTTTGCTCATGAGCTACAAAGCTTGGGTAAACTGGATTTAAGTGTCGATGATGTTTTTCAGGCCGTCAGAGGTGTTCATCGTCGCTGCCGTGGCGCTTATGCGGTTGTTATTATGATCGCAGGGGTTGGGATTTTGGGTTTTAGAGATCCCCATGGCATCAGACCAGTGGTTTTTGGTAAGAGAGAAACCGAACAGGGTTCTGATTTTATGATTGCTTCAGAAAGTGTTGCGCTGGATGTACTGGGCTTTCAGCTTATTAGGGACATAGAACCCGGTGAAGCCATTTTTATTGAAGAGTCAGGCATATTACATACCCAGCAATGCTCTGAAGTCGTTGATCATTGTCCCTGTATTTTTGAGTATGTTTATTTTGCCCGTCCGGATTCAATTATTGACGACATTTCGGTCTACAAAGCGCGTCTGCGCATGGGTGATAAACTGGCCGCAAAAGTCATTAGAGAATGGCCTGATTATGATATTGATGTAGTTATCCCGATACCGGATACCAGTAGAACCGCCGCACTGCAAATGGCAAACAAGCTGGGCGTTAAATACAGCGAAGGGTTTATGAAGAACCGTTATATCGGTCGAACTTTTATCATGCCCGGCCAGAAAATGCGCGAAAAATCGGTCAGACAAAAACTCAATGCCATTGGTCTTGAATTTGGCGGAAAAAACGTCTTGCTGGTTGATGATTCGGTGGTTAGAGGAACGACTTCTGCACAAATCATTCAGATGGCCAGAGATGCGGGTGCCAAAAAAGTATACTTTGCTTCTGCTGCGCCACCGGTTCGCTATCCCAATGTTTATGGCATTGACATGCCGGCTGCCAATGAACTGATCGCCCATGATCGTACCGAGGATGAGGTCTGTGAGGCCATTGGTGCTGATCGCTTGATTTATCAGGATCTGAGTGATTTAATTGAAGCGGTTCGTAAAGGCAACCCCAGTATTAAACATTTTGATACGTCATGCTTTAGTAAAGAATACATTACCGGCGATATTGATGATGCCTATCTGGAGCGTACCGAGTCGCTGCGTAACGACAATGCCCAGGCCGAACGCAACTCCGAAAAATCCATTATTGAAATGTTGTAGCAGGTGCAAGGTACAAGGCGAAAGGTGAAAAACCTGATATTCAACGTAATCGCTGCTTGCCTTTAGTATTACCCTTGAACCTTTTACCTTGCCCCTTGAACCTATGAACCTATGAACGACATTAACCGGAACGACTACTCTCTCGAAACTCAGGCAATCAGAGCGGGGCATAAGCGCACTCATGAAGATGAGCACAGCATCCCAATTTTTGCGACCTCCAGTTATGTGTTTAAAAGTGCTGAAGAAGCTGCTTTGCGCTTTACCGGAAAAAAACCGGGCAATATCTATTCCCGGTTTACCAATCCAACCGTCAATGCCTTTCAAGAAAGATTGGCACTCATGGAAAAGGGTGAACGTTGCCTGGCCTTTGCCTCGGGCATGGCTGCTATCATGGCAGTGGGTATGGGACTGCTTAAATCAGGCGATCATGTGGTGTGTTCTCGTGGTGTATTTGGTAATACGGTATTGGTATTTCAAAATTATTTCGCAAAATTTGGTGTTGAAACCGATTTTGTCGATTTAATCGATACTGCTGCATGGGAATCCGCTATCAAACCCAACACCCGATTTTTATTTCTGGAGACCCCCTCCAATCCATTGATTGAAATTGCTGATATTTCTGCACTCGCCGATATTGCCCATGCGCATAATTGCTTGCTGATTGTTGATAATTGCTTTTGCACCCCCATTCTGCAAAAGCCTTTTGAATTAGGTGCGGATATTGTTATCCATTCGGCAACCAAGTACTTGGACGGACAGGGGCGCTGTGTAGGTGGCGCGGTTATCGCCAGTGATGAAATCATTGAAACAGCGATTTATCCTTACCTGCGTACCGGCGGCGCAACAATGAGCCCGTTTAATGCCTGGGTATTTTTGTCCGGATTGGAAACCTTGGCCATCCGCATGAAAGCCCATTGCGACAATGCTTTTGAGTTGGCCAAGTGCCTGGAACAACAGCCAGGCATCGCCAAAGTACACTATCCCGGCTTGCAATCGCACGCACAACACGAATTGGCAAAACGTCAACAAAGCCAATTTGGCGGAATTGTTAGTTTTGAATTAAACGGTGGCAAAGAACAAGCCTGGAAATTAATTGATGCGACAGAAATGATATCAATTACCGCCAACCTGGGTGATGTTAAATCCACCATAACCCATCCCGCGACCACAACACATGGCCGCTTGTCACCTGAAGCCAGAGCGGCCGCTGGTATTAAGGACGGCTTGGTTAGAGTTTCCGTGGGATTGGAACACATTAACGACATTAAAAATGATCTGTTAAAGGGGTTATAAACCTCTGGTAGAGGAGCATGGGTATCTACACAGCCTGTATGCTCAATAAAAAACGGGTTACATCGGGAACAAGCACCCTCTTCTGTTGGAGAGGGTTGGGGCACGATAATAATATTAACTGGTTATATCCTCACCTCCCAATCCGGCACCCTCGCTTCACTCTCCCTCAAGGGCGGGGAAGCTTCCATTTGTGTAGACATCTATGGTATTGGAGAGAGCGTCATGATTTTAACGATTGCAAAAAGTTTACTCGGCGATAACGTCAAAATTCTTAAGAGCGAGGCTTCTAAAACAGCCTATCAGGGCGTTTTAATAGCGGTTGCCGCTATTATTATTGCTACTTTTATGGTTAGTTATTTTACCGGTGGACTGTCCCTGGCGGGTATTATGGCTGCGCAAAAGAACAACGTGGCACTTTGGGTTTTAGACTGTATTCCTTTTGTATTTGGTTTCTGGGGGCAGTACTCAAGCACAATGATCGCCTACCAGGCCGGTGCCATGATTTTTGATCAGACTCAAGAATTACGCAGCAAGGCAGATAGCCTGGAAAAAAAGTTCGATTACGACAGTACCCATGATTCTCTGACCGACCTGCCTAATAGGGCGCTGTTTTATGACCGGATAGAACAAGCTATTTTTTTGGCAGATGCCCAAAATCAATTAATATCCATTTTACTGATAGAAATTGAAAATTTCAAAGATGTCTACGATACTTTGGGTCGTAGCAGCGGCGATCTTGTTCTCAAGCAAATATCCTCCCGGTTAAAGGGAGTCAGTCAAGAACGGGACGCCATTGCCAAAATTGACAGCAATATTTTCGGTTTTATTTTAACCAACATTGTCAATATTACGATCGCCGAGCGGCTCGCTCAGGCTATTGGGCAGGTCATGGAACCGCCTTTTCTTATCAGTCACCTTAAAGTCTCTGTGCATCCCAACATTGGCATTGTTAATTTTCCGGATCACGGTGATGACGTTGATACCTTGATACAAAGAGCGGGTGTAGCGCTACACATGGCCCAAAAATCAAGCAAAGGTTATTGCATCTACGAACCCGCATTTGATAAGTACAGCCCAAAGCGGTTGACCTTAATATCCGAGCTTCGTAATGCCATAAACCGGGATCAACTTGAGCTGTTTTATCAGGCGAAGGTATCAATCCAGACCGGTAAGTTATTGGGCGCTGAAGCCTTGGTTCGCTGGAATCACCTCACCCAGGGAACTGTTTCACCCGATGAATTTATCCCGATGGCGGAACATACCAGAACCATTAAACAAGTTACTCTCTGGGTATTGCAACGGGCTTTTCGCAATTGTGCGGACTGGCATAAAGAAGGGCTTGATATAAAAGTATCGGTTAACTTGTCATCCAAAGATTTACATGATCCTGAATTGCCCGATCTGATAGCCGGTGTGGCGGCTTCCGCATTGATTAAACCCGAATGGATCATGCTGGAGATTACTGAAGGATCGATTATGAATGATCCTGAAAGTGCCCTGGAAATAATAAATCAACTGCATGGCATGGGCTATCAGTTTTTAATCGATGATTTTGGGACAGGCTATTCATCATTAGGTTATCTCAGCAAAATGCCACTGACAGAGCTCAAAATAGACAAGTCGTTTGTTATGGATATGATAAGCAATAAAAATAACGCACTTATGGTTAAAACAATCATTAATCTGGCCCATAACTTGGGATTACAGGCTACCGCAGAGGGCGTCGAAAACGATGAAATAATGGCTAAACTCAAAGGTTATGGCTGTGATATGGCACAAGGTTACTTTCTAAACAAGCCATTATCTGTTAACGATTTCACTGAATGGATGAGTGACTTTGAATTGCAGAATTAACCAGTCCGGATTTCTGTAATTGATTTTTCACTCATCAGTCCTTAAAAAATAGAACACGGATGACACGGATTTGACTGATAGACACGGATAAGGAAAATACTTAACCGTGACTCGTAACGAAGAAGTATGCGAGCAAAGCGTGCCTTTTTTAAACTAAAATAAAATCCGTTGAATCCCGTCAAATCTGTGTCATCCGTGTTCTATGATCGAAGCACGCATCTTCCGGGTAGTTACGATTTTAACCCTTTAATTTTTGTTTAAATTTTAATCTTTAATGACTAATGACCCGACTCCCATTGACGTCCTTTGTGTAGGTCATGCCTCTTATGACCTGATCTTTTCGGTTGATCATCATCCCGACGAAGATGAAAAAATTTCCGCACAAGGCTTTGTCAGTTGTGGCGGCGGTCCTGCGGCCAATGCTGCCGTAACTATTGCCAAACTTGGCTTTAAAGCGGCCTTCGCCGGTTATCTGGGGCAGGATATTTACGGCGAAAAACATTATCAGGAACTGCGTCAATACGGTATTAACACCCACCTCATTATTCGCGGCGACTCCCCTACCCCGCTATCCACGGTTTTAGTCAAACCGAACGGCAAACGAGCCTTGGTCAATTACAAGGGTGAAACCAGACCATTGCCGTCGGGAGCGGTTGATTTTTCTTCTGTCACGCCCAAAGTTGTTTTGTTCGATGGTCACGAACCGCATCTGTCTACATCCCTGCTGGAACGCACACAAAGCAACGATATCCCCACTATTCTGGATGCAGGTTCCGTGCATGAAGGAACGCTAGCCTTGATGGAACGTATGGATTATTTGGTTTGCTCCGAAAAATTCGCGCTGCAATTTGCAGGCGATGAACACGCGGCTTTAACGCGTTTGGCAGAAGCATCACCAACAGTTGTCATTACCCTGGGCGAAAGAGGCCTGATTTGGCAACGCGGACAAGAGTGTGGGGGCTTATCTGCCTTTCCTGTCAATGCCATTGACACGACTGGCGCTGGCGATGCTTTTCATGGCGCATTTGCAGTCGCCGTTGCCTCCAACATGAACTGGCTTGATGTGTTGCGCTACGCAAGCGCCGCCGGCGCATTGTGCTGCACAACAATAGGCGCTCGCTCAGAACTGCCCTCAAAAGAAGAGCACCATGCATTGTTTGAAGGTCGAAAATAAGATTCTTTTATACACCTGAATTTCCCGGATCAAGCTCGCAGAATTTAACCCTAAGCCGACACAGTCACTGCAGCAATAATCGGATTGTTTGGTATCAAGAGCCAATTGTAGAACCGTTTGCCCATTCGGCTGACTCCTTGATATCCACTATTGGAGATGATAAAAAATGAAACACATTATTTTGATATTCCCGGCTCTAATTCTATTGGATTGTTATCCCATTTCGAAAACGCCAATAGAGCAAAAAAAAACCGAACGTAAGTAAAGCATTTAAAATGAAAATTGGTGAGTCGGCCACCATAGACAATGGACTCATTAGTCACAGGTCAGACACCCCGATCGCTACTCAAAGCGTCCATTCAGTAGCATTAATAAAACAACAGATACCATCATAAGACAGAAAAAAGTCACTGATGCTTGCTAAATTCACCAGCTTTTAAAATGATCCCTTATTGGTTATGTTTACGGAATTTATGATCGAGTTATTTTATTCGAGAGCAAGGCGCGGAAACAGGCGCATAGCTAGCTATGCAACTGTTTACGCAAACACCGCTATCGGATAAAATGGCCGATCAGAAAACCGTAAATATGACCGCGCGGAATATATATTAACACCCGCTGTTATCGAGCAAGTTCAACAGTTATTGAGTGAACACGAAGAGGTGCCGATATTGCCTCAAAGCTTGCTATAGACCCAAAACTTGCAAACTGTTAACGATTTTACGTAAACTATGTCGATTCTTACTTCATTTCCAACGCCTATTATGAAATCAACAACCCTAATCATGACTGGCTTGATCTTGACAGGATTGCTCGGCGGGTGCTCCGTGCACAAACCCGTCAGCACCGCCACTGTCAAACCCAAAGCCCAGCCTCTACCAAAAATGGTTTACATGCCATCCCCCCGTCTGCCCGGCCAATTAACCGTAGATAATATTCTGCAAGATTACAGCGCCTACACAACGCGAAAACTCAACCCCTATTTTGCCAAGGCCAACGTGTCCTATCCTCCCCGCGAAGTTACCTTTATCGCCTTGAAACAGGAAAAAAAACTGGAACTATGGGCCAGGGACACCGGTGAGTTCCGCTTTATTCGCGACTACGACATCAAAGCCGCCAGCGGCGTGGCCGGTCCCAAATTACGCCAAGGCGACAAACAGGTGCCGGAAGGTATTTACCGCATCGAGGGCCTGAATCCCAACAGCCATTATCACTTGTCGATGAAAATAAATTACCCCAACGAATTCGACCTCTTCCATGCCGAACAAGAGGGGCGCACCGCTCCGGGTTCTGATATTTTCATCCATGGCAAAGCCGCCTCCATTGGTTGCCTGGCCATGGGCGATGAAGCGATAGAAGAACTTTTCGTCCTCACCGCACAAGTCGGTGCCGAAAATGTAAAAGTCGTAATTGCCCCGCGCGACCCCAGAGCCTATCCTCTGGAGGCTGACTACAAAGCACTTCCGCAATGGACCCCGGCGCTTTATTCGATCATCTCCCGTGAAATCAAAGCCCTTTCACTTGGGATGAAGTCTACAAAAACCGGAAATAACCGACTGTCCGCTATTACTTTTTTCCCGAAACGCGAGTAAAATCTTACCTGATTATAAAGATGCTTCAGCCCAATGCAAAAACTTCGTCATTCCGGCAGGGAGACCGGGATCCAGAGCCATGGATGGTATCTATCCATGGCTCCAAAATCCAATTTAGGCATTATGCCAAGTCATGCATTCACATCCCTATGACTGGATACTGGCATCAATGCCAGTATGACGGTGCTAGCTGAAACTGCTTACTAATCAGGAAATCTTTTAACTTAAGCGAGAGCCTTTTGTGTCTGAATGGCTCCTGTTAATTTTTGTCTTTTATATTATTTATCTCATTATGAAAAAATCAAAAAACACCCCGGAAAAGCCAACGCCAAAAGTTAAAGCTGAACAGCCCATTGCGACAGCAGTAACTAAAGTAGCACCCAAAAAAACCAGTCCCGTTCAGAAATCCCCTAAAAAAGCGCCCGTAGCGACTCCCAAACCAGTTGTTGCTGTAACGCCGGAAATACCCCAGGCTGAACGCGTCGGTTTGACCGCAGGCAGCATTTGGCATTACTTGGCTGAACATGGCGCTACCCCGGTTGCAAAATTGCTTAGAGAGCTTACCGAAGAAGAAAAAATCATCCAACGCAGTATTGGCTGGTTAGCCCAAGAAGGCAAAATAACGCTTGATATCATTAGCCGGGTTGAAACCATAGCACTGAAAGAATAACTTTCTATACCTGCCCAATCGTTAAAAGAGCGTTGCTTTAATGTAATTATTCAATCCCCCCTCTTTGAAAAAGAGGGTTTAAGGGAGATTTTTTAAATAAATCCCTCTCACTTCGCTCTCCCTCTTTATTTTGAAGACAAAAATAGTAGGTAGTTTACATTGACTGCCCACCGAATAATCGATTGATGCCGCCGGTAAACAACATCACTTCTTCCGGAAAAAATTGCCTGCCCAAGGTTTTGATGTCGGCGCGTTCCGGTAAACGATAACAGCGGATATCATCTTGGGCAGGATGAATCAGTTCGCTGATAGTGTCCAACAGTCGCAATAACGCCTTACATTTTATCACCACGGTAAACACCGAATGTTGCACCGGTAAGCCCTGTTTTTTTAAACACTCGATGTACCCGCGACAAGTGATTGGGATTGGGATTGGCAATTAAATACAAGCCAATTTGACTGTCGGCCATTTACTAACGGCCAGCAAAAACTGGTGTAACTTGCTAATCGTACTTCTAAACAACAAATAAGACCGGTCAGCACGTTGTTGATAAAGTTCCGCCATTACAGCCAGTGCGGAAATAGTTGATGGCTTGTCAACGGCCAATAAAGACGGAACTACACCTTGAAAAATAGAGTCTAGCCTCAGTGTTTTATACGATGGTTTTGCTGAGAGCTTGGTCATCACTTTGCGCTGATATCATCAACGGAAGGTATATTACCTTTGATTTTCATGACTTGAACAATAATCCTAAAAACCGCAGTTAGTCCACGAAAAGCACGAAAGACACGAAAGTAATCAGTATGTTATATTTCAAAGCCTCTCACCCTTTAGGTGACGGGCTACTTATTGTATCTTTTTGAAAATTTTCGTGCTTTTTGTGTTTTTCGTGGATCAAATGATTTTTCCAGGATAATTGCAGGATTTTTTCCGGATTTTTAAATGTATATCTTCTCAATACTTCGGATAGTTTTGATAATTGGTACTTCACGAATAACAAGGCTTGCGGCGGTTTTTGGAGAATTAAATCAAACTTATGCAAAATGCAGAGTCGCATTTCGCATTAAACATTAACCAATTGAAAATTAACGAGTTATTTATTAATATAAACATCGTATTTTTGATGCGATTCGTCAAATAACATATCATTTCAATAACTTAAAACTATCCGAAGTATTGTCTTTTAGTGCCGGGAGAGAAATAAAGTTCCTTTTACATTGCGCTACGGACTGCTTCTGGCCGTGAGCTGGCGGTCAGTTTCAACTAAAAATCAACACGCCCTCAGAGGGGCATGGATTTATCCGCCTTTTTTAGGTTATTTTTTCAAAATACTGCACAATAAACTGCACACTTCGATTGCCTCTAAATTCGTTAATATCGAGTTTGTAAGCGGCTTTGATTTGTCTTAACCCTAGCCAATGTTCAGGTTTATCGACAAAAAAAGCAATGGCATCGATAACCAGATCACCTTCGGGTTTTCTCAGTACCAATTTAAGATGTCGTTGCCCTACGATTCGCGCTTGAATCACATCAAACACGCCGTCAAAAACAGGTTCCGGAAATTCTTGACCCCAAGTTGCTGAATTTTGTAATAAATCGGCTATTTCAAGTGACATTTCTTGTTCAGTCAGTTCGCCATCAGAGAGTATTTTTTGTTCCAGATCAACACTCGCCAACCGCTTGCTGACCATTTCATCAAAAGCCAGGGCAAAGGCCGGATAGTCGTGCATGTTTAAACTTAAGCCGGCGGCCATGGCATGACCGCCAAATTTACTGAGTAATTTGGGATGCAACGCGGCAATATCACTTAACACATCACGAATATGCACGCCTGGAATAGAGCGTGCAGAACCTTTTATCAAGTCTTTGCCCGCCGGAGCAAAAGCAATAACCGGTCGATGTACCTGGTCTTTAATGCGTGACGCTAAAATACCGATAACACCTTGATGCCAGTTGGCATCAAACAAACAAACACCTGACGGTAAATGGTGTCTATCCAGCGCTTTCATCTCCGTTAAGTAAGCCATGGCCTCATGCTTCATAACGGCTTCAACTTCCCGACGGTCATTATTCAACTGATCAAGTTGGTACGCCATGTCTTTTGCCAGCGCCGGATCATCCGTTAATAAACATTGAATACCCAGTGACATATCATCCATACGTCCTGCTGCATTGAGTCTGGGGCCCAGTGAAAAGCCCAAATCAGAAGCCGCAAGGGTTTGAGGATTTTTCCCCGCGACTTCAATGAGTGCATTCAAGCCCGGATGACAACGCCCCGTGCGTATTCTTAATAAACCTTGATGTACCAAAATCCGGTTGATTTGCTCCAGTGCAACGACATCAGCAACCGTACCTAAAGCAACGTAATCCAGCAATTGAGCCAGATTAGGCTCAGGAAGCTGATGGATCTCAAACCAATTTTGTTCCCTTAACCGGCTTCGCAAGGCCATTAGCACATAAAATATAACGCCTACGCCTGCCAGTGATTTAAAAGGGTTGTTATCATTAAGCAGATTGGGATTTACGATGGCATCGGCTGCGGGTAACTCGTGACCCGGTAAATGATGATCAGTCACCAGCACTTTGATACCTGCCTCTGTTGCTGCCTTGACGCCGTCAATACTGGATATGCCGTTATCAACGGTAATAATGACATCAGGATTTTGCAGTTTAACCAATTCGACAATTTCCGGCGTTAAGCCATAACCGTATTCAAAGCGATTGGGAACCACAAATGACACCTGCCCTGCCCCCAATAACTGCAAGCCTTTGATAGCGACCGCGCAACTGGTTGCACCATCGGCGTCAAAGTCGGTGACAATGCAAATCCGTTGTTGCTCATTGATGGCGGTAATCAAATGATCCACCATCGCTTCCATACCCGACAATAGCCACGGCGATGGCAGTTTTGACAGAGTCCTGTCCAGTTCTGTTTCGGACGTGATGCCCCGGGCTACAAATAGCCGCTCCAACAGGGGATGAATACTACTTGACAGCGAACGATTTTTTTTAAAGGTGCGGACGACTATGTTTTTTTTGATGCCTTGGTAATACATGAAGTGTCCAATAAAAAATCGGGGAGTTTGGGTTTATACATTTTCAAATAAATAATTTCGACTATCGAGTTAAGACATTTCACCACGAAGACACGAAGAACACGAAGATTTTGCTTTGGTTTTTCGGCATCCCTCACTCCTCAGCTTACACTTTTTGCAATTAACATTGCGGGTTAGCGACAGCGTAACCCGACAAATCGAAGTATCTGTGTCGGGTTACGGCTAGCGGCTAGCGCCTAACCCGACGCAACTGTGCGTTAATTAATCGAGCCTTGATACTTGACAGTAAAGTCATTCAAATTAGTCAAAACGATCGGCAGGTCTTCAACTTTTTCAGGATTAAATGCATTGACGCCGACCCGCGACAAATAAAATACTTGATCCGTCATATAGTGACCGGTTGCCCTAATTTCACCTGAATAGTGGTAGCGTCCTCTCAGCAGCCAGGCCTGTGAAAATAAGCGGCCATCAGCAAAGTCCGGAAAATCCAGTTCAATCAGTTGAATACTGTTCAAATCAGGGGCAAGCTCATCAACGACATCGGCGGGCCCAATTCTAACCCCCAGCTTGCCTTCACGGGTTAGTAATTGCGCTTTATCTTGATGCCAACGGGCTAGTGAAACACTGACGTCACCGGCTTTTAATTCGGCATCATCGGCAACATAGTTCCAGGTATCATCAATAATCTGTTTGTCTTTAATTATTTGCATAGACTTGCTCTTTGAAAGGGGTGATGCCAACACGATTGACCATGTCCAGGAATGATTCGTCATTCAGGCGATTTTTGACATAAACATCCAGAATAGTCGTGACGGCTTTGGTTACCTGATTTTTGGCAACCGCAGGCCCCAATCTTTCGCCTATGGCGGCTTTATTTTCCGAAGAACCGCCCAAGGTGATTTGATACCATTCAGTGCCCTTTTTATCAACACCCAGAATGCCGATATGACCGACACTTTGGTGTGCGCAGCCATTCATACAGCCAGACATGTTGATTTTTAAATCACCGATGTCGTGAATATAATCCATATCATCAAGGGCTTCATTAATCTCTTTGGCAACACCAATAGAGCCGGCATTGGCAAGGGAGCAAAAATCCAGTCCCGGGCAGCAAATCATATCCGTGACAGTGCCAATATTGGGCGTTGCCAGTTTTAAACTATCCAGTTGTTGCCAGAGTGCAAATAAATCAGCCTGTTTTACGTCAGCCAGAATCAGGTTTTGTCTGTGCGTACTTCTGATTTCTCCAAAACTGTATTGATCAGCAAGCTCTGCTACCGCATCAAGTTGGGTATCGGTCATATCCCCAGGAGGTGAATCAGGCGCTTTTAATGACAAAAAGGCCGCGTGATAACCGGGTATTTTATGGGTTGCCGTATTGTGTTTTACCCAGGTTGCAAACGCTTTGTTCTTTTGTTGCTGCTCGCTAAAACCGGCATCAAGAATTGCGTCAGCTTGGTATGCAGGATCAACAAACTGGGCTTTCATCGCATTAATGCGCTCACTGCTTAATTCGTTGTTGTCTCTGATAAATTGCCATTCCTGCTCAACTAATGTAGAGAATTTATCCAGTCCGGATTCTTTAACTAAAATTTTGATGCGTGCCTTGTATTTATTGTCGCGACGACCAAATAAATTATAAATACGCAGTATGGCTTCCAGATAAGATAACAGGTGCTTTTTTTCCAGGTACGGTTTAATCACTTGTCCTATGACCGGGGTGCGACCCAAGCCACCACCGACGATGACTTTAAAACCTGTTTCGCCCGCATCATTTTTAACCAGATGCAACCCTATATCATGAAATTGCGTAGCGGCTCTGTCATGAAGGGCACCGCTTACCGCTATTTTGAACTTGCGGGGCAAGTAGTCAAATTCAGGATGTAAAGTGGTCCATTGACGAATAATTTCGCAATAAGGGCGCGGGTCTTCAATTTCATCAATACAGACACCGGCCAAGTGATCGGAGGTGGTGTTTCTCATACAGTTGCCGCTGGTTTGAATGGCATGCATTTGTACGCTGGCCAGTTCTTCCAGAATATCGGGAACTTCTTCTAATTTAGGCCAGTTAAACTGGATATTTTGCCGCGTGGTAAAATGACAATAGTTTTTGTCATAAGTGCGGGCAATATGCGCCAGTTTACGCAATTGTTTGGAATTAAACAGACCATAAGGGCCGGCAATTCGTAACATAGGTGCATGAATTTGAACGTAAAGACCATTCCGTAAACGTAATGCGCGATATTGATCTTCAGATATTTCGCCTTTTAAAAACTGTTCGGTTTGCCTTCTAAATTGGGCTACCCGTTCGTCAACAAGGATTTGGTCGTTATCGTTATACTGATACATAGATGAGCGTTTAATAGGCCTTTCTGGGGAATAATCGTGGCTGGTAATCATATACTGTGAGTCATAAAATGACAAAACTTATTAGTTGGTGATACCATTAACCGTTAAATTTTATTATATTTACAAACTATAAAACTGAGTAGGGGGATTTTTTTGTGCGATTTTTATTAATTTTGTTAGCGGTATTGCTGGTGCCTCAAACGGCAATGGCGGGTGGTTTTGAAAGTCTTGGTATGACCGGTACTGAGCGAGGTATTTATACCGTTCTGATTTTCATAATCGCTTATGGTTTTGTGATGACCGAAGAATTTACGCACATGCGTAAATCCAAGCCGGTTATTCTTGCTGCGGGTATTATTTGGGCGCACGCTTCTATTTTAGCGTCACAAAAAGGTGTTTCAGTTGAAGCGATGCACGAGGCTTTCGAATATAATTTGAAAGAATATGCCGAGCTAATGTTATTTTTATTGGTCGCCATGACTTATATCAACTCAATGGCCGAGCGCAACGTATTTGAAGCATTGCGTTCCTGGTTGGTGAGAAGACAGTTTGGCTATCGCAAATTGTTTCTGATTACCGGCATCATTACTTTCTTTTTATCGGCAGTGGCGGATAACCTGACAGCCGCTTTGCTGGTTGGCGCAGTGGTTATGGCAGTCGGTGCAGATAATGAGAAATTTGTCAGCATTGGCTTTGTAAACCTGGTGGTTGCTGCCAATGCCGGCGGTGCATTTTGTCCTTTTGGCGACATTACCACCTTAATGGTTTGGCAAGCGGGCTATGCCGAGTTCTTTGATTTCTTCAAGTTATTTATTCCTTCAGCAATAAATTACGCAGTCCCTGCAGCCGTTATGTATTTTGCAGTGCCTGATGAGCAACCTAAAGCAACATCAGAAGCTGCCGTCGTATTAAAGCCCGGTGCGATTCAAATTTGCGTATTATTTCTGTTAACTATCGTCACAGCGGTCAGCTTTAAACAAGGACTGCATTTGCCGCCGTTTATGGGCATGATGGTCGGTCTTTCTGTGTTAATGCTGTATGGTTTCTATTTGAAAAAGAACCACAGAGCTGAAGGTGAAGTAGGTTTTGATATCTTCAATAAAGTGCGTCTTGCCGAATGGGATACTTTATTGTTTTTCTTCGGTGTCGTATTTGCTGTTGGCGGTCTAGGTTATATCGGTTACCTTGAACTATTGTCAGGCGCTATGTATGACGGTTTGGGCGCAACCACAGCCAACATCCTGGTGGGTATAATTTCTGCAATTGTTGATAACATTCCCGTTATGTTTGCTGTGCTTAACATGAATGTGGATATGGATCTGTATCAATGGTTATTGGTGACTTTAACTGCGGGCGTTGGTGGATCTTTGTTATCTGTCGGTTCAGCAGCCGGTGTTGCGTTAATGGGTCAATCCAACCATAAGTACACTTTTTTCAGTCATTTAAAATGGACACCGGCTATTGCGGGTGGATACGCAGCCAGTATTTTTGTTCATTATTTAATTAATGGTTGATTACTTTAAAGCACCGCACACCTTGTGCGGTGTTTTTTAAAAATTCACCACGAAGACACAAAGAACACGAAGTTTTTTTGCGCTATGTGATTTTCAGATAAATAATTTCGATGCCAACGGATAACATCCCTTTAAGGGATGGTATTCGTCCGGGTTCAAAACTTCATGTAATGGAAGTTTAATTTCTAAAAGACCCTATGTGGACTGTAGCGGGTTTATATGAAATAGATGAGTAAATCCATTCGTCCGGCACTTGTCGACGAATGAGCGCCAAAGATGGCAAGCTTTAGCCTGATTACCCGCTAAACCACATTGCGCTTTTCTTCTTGTTCTCCGTGTCTTCGTGGTGAAAATCTTTCAAAATACTACACTCATCCCTTTCTTTAGAACGACTCCTGCAACGAATTTTTAAGGTCTCCAGTGAAAAATAACACGAACATCAGGGAAGTATTGCTCAACAAGCGCATGCTCATTTGTATATTCACCGGTTTCAGTTCGGGTTTGCCACTGTATATTTTGATTGCACTGTTACCGGCATGGTTACGTTCTGAAGGTGTGGATTTAAAATCCATCGGCTTGTTCGCACTGATTCAATTGCCGTTTACCTGGAAATTCCTTTGGGCACCGTTGTTTGATCGTTACATTCCACCACTCGGACGTCGGCGTGGCTGGCTGTTTATCGCACAAACGGCATTACTCCTATCCATACCCGGATTCGGTGCGCTGCACCCTAATCTGGACTTATGGATCATTGCTTATCTAGCCTGTGTGATAGCATTTTTTAGCGCCTCCCAGGATATTGTACTGGATGCCTATCGACGTGAACTATTACTGGATACCGAGCTGGGTCTGGGTAACGCCATACACGTTAATGCCTATAAAATTGCCGGATTAATACCCGGATCCTTATCACTGATACTGGCGGATCACTTGCCTTGGAGGAGCGTGTTTTTAATTACCGCCTTGTTTATGTTGCCGGGTATTGCCATGACGCTTTTGGTCAGTGAACCCCTGCTTAAAAATGGTGCACCGAAAACACTCCGGGCTGCCGTGGTTGAGCCTTTTCAAGAATTTATTCATCGCAAGGGCTTAAAATCAGCATGCCTGGTGCTCGCCTTCATCTTTTTTTACAAATTGGGGGATAGCATGGCCACGGCGCTCGCTACCCCGTTTTACCTTGATATGGGGTTCAGTAAAACAGAGATTGGACTTGTTGCTAAAAATGCCGGTTTGTGGCCGAGTGTTATCGGTGGATTACTCGGGGGGATTTGGATGATTAATCTCGGTATTAATCGTGCCTTGTGGCTTTTTGGTATGGTACAGATGATTGCTATTTTGGGTTTTGCATGGCTTGCGACAATAGGCCACAGCCTGCCCTGGCTAGCCATGGTTATCGGCATTGAAGCCTTGGGTGTAGGTTTGGGCACGGCGGCTTTTGTCGCTTTTATCGCCCACACCACGCATCCGCTTTATACCGCAACCCAATTCGCTTTATTCACCAGTCTGGCAGCCGTGCCACGCACCTTTGCCAATGCCGCTACCGGGTATTTGGTTGAATGGTTTGGTTGGGTATCTTTTTTTCTGTTTTGCTTTGTCATTGCCATCCCCGGCATGTTGTTGTTGCTTAAAGTTGCACCCTGGAATGATCAAGACCAACCAGCCGGTACAAAATAGCATCAACAATAGAACACGGATTTGACTGATAAGCGCGGATAAGGAAGGTATTTTCATCCGATTAAATACTCTTATACTCGTTGTTCCAGTTTTTTTAGCTTGGCTGAGGCAATCTCGGATAAATCAAGATGTTTTCGTTAGTCGCGACGTGGGCGTCGCTCCCACCGTGGGAGCGACGCCCACGTCGCGATTATAGCTCGTCATTAGGTTAGCTGTCTGGTCTCAGCTATAATTTAATAGACTCACAAGCATCATTTTTTTAAAATCAATGAATAAAAACTTGAATATCGAGTTATAAACTTTCAGAAATTAAGTTTCCAATTCGCATCGCTGTAAGCTCATACAGATACCATCCCTTGAAGGGATGGTATCTGTCGACAATGTATATGCACGACTGGTAGTATTTCGACTAAAAAGAAAATAAAATCCGTTGAAATCCGTGCAATCAGTGTCATCCGTGTTCTATAGCCAAACCTTGCTTTTCTTCGTGGTGTTAGTGTCTTTATGTGCCGTCCCAAGCAAAGTCAGGCTAAATCTACAGATCGTAATCCACAATTAACGGGGCATGATCCGAAAATCGCTCGTCTTTATAAATTGACGTGGCGATTACTTTATCCTTTAAAGCGGCGCTTATTATTTGATAATCTATACGCCAGCCTACATTTTTTGCCCAGGCTTGCCCCCGGTTTGACCACCAGGTGTATTGCTCCGCTTCCGGGTTGATAATTCTAAACGCGTCCAGCCAATCGCCACGTTCAAATAATTGATCTAACCACGCCCTTTCTTCGGGTAAAAAACCGGAGTTTTTTCTGTTGCCACGCCAGTTTTTTAAGTCAATTTCTTTGTGGGCAATATTCCAGTCGCCACAGATAATGTAATCACGGTCATTTTGCGTACAAGTCTGCAAGTAGGGCGTAAAACGCTCCATGAAACTAAACTTGAAGGCTTGCCTGGTTTCTCCCGAAGAACCGGAAGGCAAATAGAGCGAGATAATACTTAAGTTACCCAATTGCACTTCAATAAAACGGCCCTCGGCATCAGCATCCGACCACCCTATTCCACTGATGATTTTATCAGGTTGTTTTTTACAATAAATTGCAACCCCGCTATAGCCTTTTTTTTCGGCATCATGATAAAAGCAGTGGTAATCCTTGGGGCAAAAAGGGTCGCTATGAAGCTGATTTATCTGGGCTTTTGTTTCTTGCAGGCAAATAATGTCAGCGTCTTGTTGCTGCATCCAGGTAAAAAACCCTTTGCGTTCTGCAGCACGAATGCCGTTAACATTTAAAGTAATAACGCGCATAAATCCAACAAGTGTTGCCAATTAGTAATGAAAAACGTATTATACGGGGTTATTTAAATGTATGTAGTCTCTTTGTGGGTAAAGTGTAAGTAATATGAAACCAGAAATTCATCCTGAATATAAACAAATTACGGTAACCTGTGGTTGCGGTAATGTATTTGCAACCGGTTCTGTATTAGGTAAAGATTTGCAGATAGAAGTTTGTTCTGCATGCCATCCTTTTTATACAGGCAAACAGCGCGTTGTTGATACAGCCGGTCGTGTTGATAAATTCCGTAAAAAATACGGAAAATAAAAAGCTCTAAATTTAAAGATGCGCTTATAGTTCAACTTTTTTAAAAAGAGCGGACACAACAACTCGTTGTAATCGCCTTGCTTGTCTGCGGATAATGAGAAAAATAACACCACACATCAATGACTTACTGATAAGTCGTTGATGTGCGGGATTATTTGTTTGTGCCGTTAAAATATAACCGTTCTGATGCATCATTCGTGTATTGGCATTACATCTGGCATTGTTAACGACCGAGTCATAATAAAGTCTTTTGTGCAAAAACACGTGTTAAATCTCCCTCCCCTATTTATTTAGCAAGGTTTACAGGCTTGTCTGATGGCGTATAACTAAATTTTTCCGCCTGGTCACGCCGCGTTAAACTATTTTTCAGGTTGTTCTTGGTTGTAATCCTGTCAGTACCTAAAAATGCCTGCCTTTGTTAACATTAAAAAATATAAAAAGGCAGTATCTGCTTTGCTGATAGTTTCGCATTTCTTTACCTCAAATTGCAAAATACACATTATTTTAGGTTAACAACCCTGTTTGTCTTGCAAACTTATACTGCATAACCGACTGCCAAAAAATTAAAATAGTCGCCGCACGGAGTATAATACCGTCATAATTTTAGTATCAGCTAGTGAAAGCTATACTTTACAGTTAAAATCACTCAACAGTGGACACTAGAGCGGAAAGGCCTCGTAAAATCGTTTCTAAACAGGCATGGTGCGATGCTAAAAGAGAGGCTGGTACAAATAAATGAATTAGCTGCCCGGTAGATGTTGGGTTCGATCATGGAACGCCGATGACACTGATTTCAACAGATTTTATTTTTAGTTTAAAAAACATCCTGGCGCTTATCGGTCATATTTTCATAAGATTGAGAAACTTCCCTTATCCATGTCTATCAGTCAAATCCGTGTCTTATGTGTTCTATTTTTTAAGGGCTGAGTAATTACAGGATTTTTTAAATTTTTATGCGTTGCCTTGCCGGCAGTCAATAACAAAGTTGTGCATTACCTAATTGGGTCACATTAATAATCCGTTTTTTTAAAGAGGTTATCATGAGCTGGTTTAATCGAAAACAGAATGCTGTTCTTGGTATTGATATCAGTTCAGCCGCTGTAAAGTTACTGGAATTAAGTAAATCAGGTGCCCATTACCGAGTTGAAAGCTTTGCGGTAGCCCCCTTACATCAAGCTCCACTTATTGAGAAAAATATTGCCCATGTCGATACGATAGCCGAGGCTATAAAAATTGCTTTAATACGATCCCAATCCAAGCTAAATCAAGCGACGGTTGCCGTTTCCGGATCGGCCGTAATGACAAAAATAATCACTATGCCAAGCGCATTGTCTGATGTTGAGATGCAAGATCAAATTATAATTGAAGCGGATCAATACGTCCCTTTTTCGCTTGATCAAGTTAATTTCGATTTCGAAATACAAGGGATAAATGAAACTAATCCTGATTTGGTTAATGTACTACTCGTGGCCTCCAGAAAAGAAAATGTTGATGACCGGATTGAGGCATTAGTAAAAGCGGGGTTAAAAGCCAGCATTATCGATGTTGAAACATTTGCTATGGAAAATGCTTTTAAATTACTGCCCGACCCTTTTAAAAACTCAACCGGCGCTAAAACAGTGGCCATTGCCGACATAGGGTCAACTATCTCAAACTTAACAATATTGCATGATGGCCGCGCTATATATACACGGGAACAGGAATTTGGCGGCAAGCAATTAACCGAAGAAATTCAACGTCGATACGGACTTTCTTACGAAGAAGCCGGTATGGGAAAAAGGTGTGGCGGATTGCCTGAAAACTATATCGTAGATGTACTTGGCCCTTTTAAAAGAGCAATAGTTCAACAAATTCAACGATCATTACAGTTTTTTGTATCCTCAAGTGTCAACAGAACCATTGACTGCATCGTTCTGGCGGGCGGTTGCGCATCCATTCAAGGCGTTGATAAATTGGTTGAAAGCAATTTAGGCGTACCCACTTATGTCGCCAACCCTTTTATAGATATGACTTTTTCGAATAAAATAAACCCGGATGCTTTATACCGTGACGCACCGGCAATGATGATTGCTTGTGGCTTGGCATTAAGGAGTTTTGATTAATGACAAAAATTAATTTACTGCCGTGGCGAGAAGAGCTACTTAAGAGAAAGCAGAAAGATTTTTTAAATGCCATCGCGCTATCGGCTTTGGTGGGTATTATTATAATGGGCTTGCTTCATACCTATATCGCTGGATTAAACACCTATCAGGAACAAAGAAACCAGTTACTGTTAAGCGAAATTGCGCTACTGGATAGTAAAATTGTAGATATTAAGAACATTGAAGAAAAAAAACACAAATTGTTGGCTAAAATAGATCTTATTCAAAAACTGCAAGAAAGTCGCCCGGAGATTGTGCATTTGTTTGATGAAATCGCCAAGACTACACCTGACGGTGTTTTTCTTACCCAATTCACGCAAACCGGGTCAGAATTGATTTTTGAGGGCAAGTCTCAATCCAATGCCAGAGTCTCTGCATTTATGCGAGCCATAGAAGCATCGCCCTGGCTGCAAACACCAGGACTGACAGTGATTAGATCACCCGACAAACCGTCAACCGACAAATCGGGTACGGAACAGTTAAGTGATTTTACGCTACATGCTACACAAGAAAAGCCAAGCGCTAAAACTGAAACGGGAGGTAGCCATGAATCTGTCGGAAATTAATTGGGATATTCATGCGGCGGGAAACTGGGCTGAACCCGTTAAAATGGCAATCATACTTTTTGCTTGCATTGCTGTCGTCAGTACCGGGATTTATTTTGACACACTGGATCAGCTAAAAACTCTGGATACAGCCGAGCAGAAAGAGTTGACATTAAAAACCGATTTTGAGGTAAAACAAAAAAAAGCCGTCAATCTTCAGGATTATCAGGATCAATTAAAACAAATTGAAATATCATTGGATAAAATGATCCGGCAAATGCCCACCGAAGAAGAAGTTGCCAGCCTGTTGGTTGATATTTCGCAAACAGGTTTGGCGAGTGGTTTACAATTTAGGCTGTTTAAGCCGGAAGCGTCTATCATAAAAGACTTTTACTCAGAGTTACCGATTAATATACAGGTGATAGGGAAATACGAAGAGCTGGGGTTGTTTGTGAGCGGCTTGGCCTCTTTACCCAGAATTGTCACCCTGCACGATGTCAAAATTACCCCCGAAGGCAAGCTTGGAGAACTTCTGATGAGTGCAGTGGTAAAGACTTACAACGAGGAAGATAAAACCTCTGCGGGCACTGGGGCTAAAAAGAAACGGGATAGAAAATAGTGACCTGCCCTATCTTATTTTTTTCAAGTATAAACCGACACTGTTTACTGAAGCGTGACGGGGTTTGTAACCCCGTTACTCACGTTTTGAAAGTGCTTGAAGCCGTCAAACGTTTCAGTCGGGGTTGCAAACCCCGACCGGCATCGTTTTATGAATTCAACTGTTCAGAACTTTCGGGCAAAACTGAAGGACGCCCAAATCGACATTATTTACCCCTCGGTTGTGCCATTATTTTGGCTTGTTTAACCGGTTGTGGCACTGACGATTTTGCCGATTTAAAGCAATATATCTCAAAAGTAAAAGCGGTTCCTAAAGGAGCAATACAGCCATTGCCTGAAATTAAGGGTGTTGAAACCTTTATATTTAACCCCACAGGTCTGCGTGATCCCTTTAAACCACTGGCACAACCTGAACAGCCCGATGCAACACCGGCACCAGCAACAGGAAATGGAATAAAGCCTGATTTTACCCGTCGCAAAGAAGAACTGGAGATATTGCCTTTAGAAGACTTGAAAATGGTCGGTACCATAAAAATGAAATCAAACTTGTGGGGGCTGGTAAAAGCCAGTGACGGCAGCATTCATCGCGTTCAAACGGGTAATTATATGGGGAAAAATTACGGAAAAATTATTCGTATCAGCCTGGATAAAATTGAACTCATGGAAATAGTGACAGACAAGCCGGGCGTATGGCGTGAGCAACAAACAGCATTAGCGTTAACAGAGTGATTTTGGGAATAAGCAATGAAGACTCAGCAAAGCAGTATTGTTTTAAATCAAGTGGGGTATTTTTTAGGGTTTTTTCCGCTCTTGTTTTTGTTGCTATGCCAAAGCACACGGGTTAACGCCGGTGATTTGGCTATTACGGCAATAGACTTCGCTTCACTTTCCGGCGACAAATTACAAATACAGCTGGACATGAATGGAGCGGCTGTTCAACCTAAAGTATTTAAAACGGATAATCCGGCGCGGATTGCCCTGGATTTTGTTGGTGTTACCAATGCGCTGGCAAAAAAAATGATTCCGGTAAACCAAGGAGCAGTGAGCACTATTTATATCGCGGAAGCGGCGGATAGAATTCGTGTGGTCATTAACCTGCTTGAAGCAACACCCTTTGAAACCAAAGTGGCGGGCAACAAAGTACTACTGACGCTAAACCGTACAAAAACCATGATCTCTACCAACTTAAAACCCGTTGCGGCCAAACCCAAAATGCCGCTTGCCAAGAAAAATGTGAATTCCGTGGTGGCAACCTTGATACCCGAACAGGTTATTAGCGGCTTTGATTTTAAGCGGGGCGATAAGGGTGAAGGACGTATACTGATCTACTTGGCCAATCCCGACACCGTGGTTAACTCCAAACAGGAGGGTGGCAAAGTGGTCATTAACCTGTTAAACACCCGCTTGCCGGAAAACCTGGCGAAAAGACTGGATGTATCCGAGTTTGCAACCCCGATCAAGTTTATTGATACCGTCGCTTTAAAACAGGAAACCACGGTGACGGTGACCACGCAAAACGAGCTTTATGATTATTCCCTGTTTCAGTCTGAAGGCTTGCTGACGATTGAATTTCGACCCTTAAGCATTGAAGAAAAAGACGCGCTGGACAGAGTACGGGAAAAATATAAAGGTGACCGCTTGTCTTTAAACTTTCAGGAAATTGACATACGCAGCGTTATCGCCATTTTGGCCGAGTTTACCGGACAAAATGTGGTGGCCGGTGATGATGTCAACGGAACGATTACCTTAAAACTGGATGATGTGCCTTGGGATGAAGCACTGGATTTTATTATGATGACCAAGGGATTGGAGAAATTTGAATCCGGTACCGTCACGTTAATTGCCCCTGTCGGTAAGATTAAGGAGTACAAAGAAAAGCAACAGGAGACTGCGACCGTCATTGAACAACTGGATCCGCTGGTAACTGAATATATCAAAATAAATTATGCCAAAGCCGAAAATTTTAGAAACCTGTTAAATGGGCTGGATACGGGAGAAATGGGTACTTGTGGAACAAAAGGCGTATCTGGATCTGGAACCCAAGCAGGAGTGCAATCCGGAGCTCCATACGGAATACAACCCGTAACTCAACCCGGAACTCAAACCGGAACACAAGGAAAAACACAAGGCGCACAGAATGAAAAATTTAAAATTCTTTCTTCTCGAGGCTCCGCAGTTGTTGATGCAAGAACCAATACCCTGATTGTTCGCGAAACTACAATACGGTTAGAAGAGGCAAAGAAACTGATTCGTAAGCTGGATGTACCGGTTCGCCAAGTGATGATTGAATCGAGAATAGTCATTGCCAGCAATAGATTTGCTAAGACGTTGGGGGTCAGGTTTGGGGTTGCAGGAACGGGTATTCATGTTGGAGGGCTTACAAACGGCCAGGGACTCCCTGTGGGGTCGGTAAATACATTGGGTGGTACAAGCGGCAGTATCAATGGAACAGCTATCGTGAATGATGCACTGGTAAATCTTCCGGCTTCCAACCCCTACGGCGCATTAGGCATGACTTTGGCACGGGGCGCTGATTATGTACTGAACCTTGAGCTACAAGCCTTGCAGGATCAGAGCAATGGGGAAATTGTATCCAATCCAAGAGTAATGACCACTGACCGTTGTACCGCGAAGATTCTCCAAGGTTCGCAAATACCCTATTTTTCTGGTGGTACAACAGGAGTCGCTGCCAATACTCAATTTGTAAATGCATTACTGGAGCTTGACGTTCTGCCGCAAATAACGCCCAGTGGTAGTATTTCCATGAATTTGAATATTACCAAGGATGAGCCAGGTCCGTCGAATTCAATTAGTGGTGGTCCGCCACCTATTACAAAACGGCAAGTTGAAACAACTGTACAAGTGATGGATGGTGAAACGGTTGTGCTGGGCGGTGTCTTTGACGGGAATTTACAGAATACAACTAATGCAGTGCCTTTTCTCGCCGATTTGCCGGGCATTGGCTTCTTGTTTAAGAGAACAGATGAACTGAATGAAAAGAAGGAATTATTGATTTTTATAACGCCAAAAATTGTTAATGCCAACACGGCAAGCAATTGATAGTTTCTTCTTGCGGTAAAAAGGGGCATAATCCTGCCCTTTTTTTAAGATTTAACCTTATAATGTAGCATAGCGCTTAAAAAGTCAGGTTAAAGTCGCGTAGGTCGGGTTACGGCTAGCGCCTAACCCGACCTACAGAGATTATTAGCATTTTTCGTGATAAAAAAGTGTCAACTGCTTTTGAGCTTCTATGAAGGATACCTTATTTATCGACTAAAATGCCCCCTTTTTGTTTGGGTATTAAAGGTGTGCTGTATCGCCTATTGGTTTTAACCGATAGGCCCGACTTTATTCATGGCGTGATAATCGTTTGATGGATAGTGCGTTTAGTCGATTATAAAGACCAGTGAATAAAGTGATTATCTTAAACGACAGTCCCCAGCCGGACTGTGAAACAGCAACAATTTCCTTTAACGGGATATTTTAAACCAGCACGGTATTTTGATGACAAGATCAGAAAATATATATTTAGTGGGCCTTATGGGCGCAGGAAAAACCACGATAGGTCGCCAGTTGGCAAAATCACTGACCGTCCCTTTTTACGACAGTGACAAAGCGATTGAAGAAAGTACGGGAGTCGATATTCCCACTATTTTTGAATTTGAAGGCGAAGAAGGCTTCAGAGATCGCGAACAAAAAATGATTCAGCAACTGACGGAATTAGACGGCATCGTACTGGCTACCGGTGGCGGTGCCATTTTACGCGACGAAAACCGCCGGCTCTTAAAAGAAAACGGTTTTATTGTTTATCTGCAATGTTCAGTAGAACGGATATTGGAACGAACCCGTCGGGATACCCAACGGCCTTTGTTAAAAGCAGACAATCCCAAAGAGCGTATAGAAGATTTGTTCGCCCAACGTGAGCATCTTTACTTGTCCTGTGCGGATTTTATAATTGATACCGGCGTTATGCAAAGCAAAGCCGTTGTTAGTCATATCCTGGAAGAATACCGATCGGCCAATCGTTAAAACACATGAAAAAATTACAGGTAGAGTTGGGTGACCGTAGTTACCCGATTTATATAGGTGCCGGTTTATTAAACCAAGCCGAACTTTACACACAACATATCAAAGCCAGACAAGTGATGGTGGTAACCAATACCACCATTGCCCCTTTGTACCTTGACAAGGTTTTAAAAAACTTGCAGGAATTTGCTGTTGAAACCGTCATATTGCCTGATGGTGAGCAATTTAAGACTTTAGAAACGGTCACGCATATTTTTGACAAATTACTGACAAGTAAATTTAGCCGTAATGCGACCTTGATTGCTTTAGGTGGCGGCGTTATTGGTGATATGGGCGGCTTTGCGGCAGCCTGTTATCAGCGCGGCATTGCGTTTGTGCAAATACCCACCACCTTATTGGCGCAAGTTGACTCTTCCGTAGGCGGCAAAACCGGCGTTAATCATCCCTTGGGTAAAAACATGATCGGTGCTTTTTATCAGCCACAATGTGTTATCGCCGATGCCGATGTGTTGGATACCCTGGATGACCGACATTTATCCGCAGGTTTGGCGGAAGTTATTAAATATGGCTTGATTAGGGATCTCGAGTTTTTTGAGTGGCTGGAAGCTAATATCAACGCCTTATTGGCCCGTGACAAGCAAGCACTGGCTTATGCCATTGAGCGCTCCTGTCTTAATAAAGCCCAGATTGTCTCTGAAGATGAAACTGAAACCGGTGTCAGGGCAACCTTAAATTTAGGCCATACCTTTGGTCATGCCATTGAAACAGGCGCAGGTTACGGCACTTATCTTCATGGTGAAGCCGTGGCGATAGGCACCTGCCAGGCGGCTGATCTGTCCAGAAGAAAAGGCTGGTTAACGGATGCCGAGGTCGACAGAATTATCGCGCTGTTTAAAAAATGCAAGTTACCCACTCATCCACCCGAACAACTGGATTCAGATCGATTTTTAGAATTAATGGCCGTTGATAAAAAGAATGTGAATGGTCAAATCAGGCTGATTTTGTTATCAAAAATCGGTGTCGCCACCCTGCCCATTGATGTAGACAAAGACCTGTTAATACAAACGCTTAACACTTATGGCAGGAAATGATACCTTAACGTATCTTATGAACAAGCCCTTGGCTGCTCAGAAAAACAGGGGCTTGCAGTCTTTGATGACTCAGGAACGAACCCGCAAGCTGGAATTATTAATCCACTTGCTGGCTAACTCAAGACAAGCGTTGGTTGTTTGCGGCCCTGAAGGTATCGGTAAATCAACTTTTTTAACAGTATTGCAAGCGCGCAAGATTGATTCATGGCTTTATTGTCCCGTAAAAGGCACGGTAAAGTTAACCATCGAAACGATTCAGAAACAGCTGGTTCAGGCTATTAAGCAGGACAACCGGCATAACTTGACGCTTAACGCTTTATCGGGTGCTTTTCGGGGGCTTGAAAAGCAACACAAGAAAATTATTTTAATGATTGATGAGGCAGGGCAGTTAGCGCCCGGACTGATAAACACACTCATTGACTATGCCGCCAACAATCCGGTTTTACGGGTTGTTTTTGTGTTAACGCATGATGAGCTGGATGATAAATACAGCTCGGATAATGCGCTTGATGCCGGTCACTTAATTGAAATCCCGCCCTTGTCAGAACGACAATGCGGTGAATTTTTACAACATTTAGCGACTAAATCCCGTCTCCCTGTCGCTTTTAATGAGATTGATGATACCCTGATAGCCGCTGTTTATCTCGAAACTCAAGGTATTCCAGGCTTAATGGTCGTTAAACTCCCCGCGCTGGACGAAGCCATACCCGGTAACCATTCGCTATGGATTTTGGTGGCTGCCGTGCTGGGATTAATTGCTATAGCCCTTGGCACTCAGTGGTTTAGTGCCTCGGAATACAACCTTAAGCGAACGCCTGCTCCGGTTGTTGAACAATCAGTCGGCAATGAAAGTGGCGAGACTAAATGAATGAAAAATTTAGTGGGGCCACGATAACGATGCCGGAAACGCTTGTTCTCGCCAATGCCGGTCGGGGTTTGCAACCCCGACCGAAACGTTTAAAAACTTCGGCTATAGATTTTCAGATAAATAATTTCGATGCTAACGGATACCATCTCTTTAAGGGATGTTATCCGTATGTGCTCCAAACTTCATGTAATGGAAGTTTAATTTCTGAAAGACTATATCTACTTAAGGCTGGACAGTTTAAGGTTACATGACTACTTGACTGCCAGACACCAGCACATTTCAATCAGATTTTTTTCGTGGACACTTATCTTTTTTAAACATTATCTTAAACCTTCATAATGACTGCATTAAAAAACGACACCTTTATCAGAGCTCTTTTAAAACAACCTGTTGACTACACACCCGTGTGGATGATGCGTCAGGCCGGAAGATATTTACCCGAATACAGAAAAATCAGGGAAGAGGCCGGCAGCTTTTTAAATCTGTGTACCAATCCCGAACTGGCCTGTGAGGTGACTCTGCAACCGCTGCGTCGCTTTGATTTTGACGCGGCCATTTTGTTTTCCGACATATTAACCATACCGGATGCGATGGGCTTGGGGCTTTATTTTACTGAAGGCGAAGGTCCTAAATTTAAATATCCGGTTAAAACTGCGGCCGATATTAAAAAACTGCCCATTCCTGATCCCGATACTGATTTACGTTATGTGGTTGATGCCGTTCGCTTAATCAGAAAAACATTGCAAGGCAGTGTGCCTTTAATCGGCTTTTCCGGAAGTCCCTGGACTTTGGCAACTTATATGGTTGAAGGTGGCAGCAGCAAAAGTTTTCAAAAAGTTAAAAGCTTAATGTATGAACAGCCCAAACTGTTACATATCATGCTGGATAAACTGGCGCAATCGGTAGCGGCCTACTTGAATGCCCAAATTGAGGCCGGTGCTCAAGCAGTCATGTTGTTTGATACTTGGGGCGGAATGTTAACATCCGAAGATTATAGCGAATTTTCTTTGTATTACGCCAAACAAGTCAGAGCTTTGCTTAAAACCACGATAGATGGACAACAAATCCCCACCATTTTATTTACCAAAGGCGGTGGGCTTTGGCTGGAAGCGATGACCGACGCCGGTTATGATGCCTTGGGTCTGGATTGGCAGACCGATATACAAAAAGCCCGCGCCCGAGTCGGTGACCAGGTTGCTTTACAAGGTAACATGGATCCTGTCGCTCTTTACGCACAACCTGAAATTATCGTCGAAAAAGTCAAATCCATTTTACATAAATATGGAGCCGGTTCCGGGCATGTTTTTAATCTGGGACACGGTATATTGCCCGACATGAATCCGGAGCATGTTAAAGCAATGGTCGATGCTGTGCATGCCTACAGCCCTGCTTATCATCAATAATTACACGAGAGAACGCACTTATGAAAGTATTAAACAGTATGTTGGCACTGGGCTTACTGGTTCTTAATGGTCCTATAAAAGCCGAAACCCTTGAAGCCGGCAAATCCGTTGCTGTGGTTGTTTATAGAAGCCCAAGCTGTGAGTGTTGCGGTAAATGGCTGGAACATATCAAAAACAACAACTTTACGGTCAAAGACATCGTTACCGATGATGTCCAGACAGTTAAGGATAAATACGGCGTCTCAGCCGCGATGGCCTCCTGTCACACCGCCATCGTCGACGGTTATGTTATTGAAGGTCATGTACCCGCCAATGACATCATGAACCTGCTAAAAACCAAACCAAAAATAGCGGGGATAGCCGTTCCCGGTATGCCCAAAGGCACACCGGGCATGGAAATGGGCGGCAAAAAAGACGCCTATAAAGTGGTCAGTTTTGACAAAGAAAATAATTATAAGGTTTTTAACAGCTACCCTGGATCACAATAATTCCAAGGTACTCGGTTACCTTATTAATACTCGTTGTTCCAGTTTTTTAGCTTGACTGAGGCAACAATGTTTTCGTTAGTCGCGACGTGGGCGTCGCTCCCACCGTGGGAGCGACGCCCACGTCGCGACTATAGCTCGTCATTAGGTTAACTGTCTGGTCTCAGCTATGATTTGATAGACTCAGTTTGCGTCATTTTTTAAAATCAATGAATAAAACTTGAATGTCGAGTAATAAACAATGGATTTACAGCACCAGTCGAGTCGCCAATAAATCAAAATTGGCACTGGCCTGATAAGGCAACACCCCCAGCAAGGGAACATCCAAAGCCGTTTTAATAGTGCCTATATTTTCATCCGGTTTTAACATATCAGGATCTACGCATACGGCTATCCAACCAGTACAGGGTATGCCTGACTGTTGTATCGCCCAATACGTTAATTTTGCATGATTGATGCAGCCCAACTTGATGGCAACGACCAGTATGACCGGTAATGCCAGCGCTTTTGCCAAGTCACTGATATCTTCACGGTCATTAACGGGTGCGTACCAACCACCGGCACCTTCGACCAAGACGATTTCAGCCATTTCTTTCAGGACAGTAAAACGCTCGACAAGGGTAGCCAGATTGACCGGATTGTTGATTCCGGCAATATGTGGCGAGACAGGTAATTGATAGGCGTAAGGATTGAGTAACTCATAGTCAATGTGTAATGACGCATTTTCTTGTATCAGCAAGGCATCTTCATTTTTCAACCGGCCGTCCTGATTAAAGCACCCTGCGGCAACCGGTTTCATGCCGGCAACGGTTTTTCCCTGCTGTTTAAAATAACGCATCAACGCAATGGTCGCCCAGGTTTTTCCTGCGTTGGTATCGGTACCGGTTATAAAATAGCCTTTTTCCATAATCGATTACACCTTGGCAATCACGCTAATAACTTCAAATGTCGCTGGAACCTGATCACTGACTTTATGTTTCTCGTAAGCCGTAATCATTTTCTGCATGGCTGTTTTGGTGGTTATTTTTTTATTACGACCGGCAACCACATGCTGCGCACCCAAGTGTTTTAACTCTTGCATCAACGTCCAAACAGATTGATAACGCGAAATATACACTGTGCTTTTAACCTGACTGTTTTTAAATCCTGCTTGCAACAGAAAGTGTTTAAGCTGTGTTTCGCTATAAAATTCGTTAACGTGACTATGGTGATCAACGGTAGCCCAGGCACTTTTTAATTCGTGCAATGTTTGTGGGCCAAAGGTAGAAAAAACCAACTGACCTTCCGGTTTCAACACGCGTTTAATGTCGGTAAAAACAGCATCCAGGTTACGACACCATTGCAAGGCTAGATTGGACAATACGCCATCAATACATTGCCCGCCAAGCGGCAAGTGTTCTGCATCTGCGCAAACATAGTTAATATTACGCTTATCTGCCAGTTTGCTTTGTGTTGCTTGCAACATCGGTAACGCAATATCCAGCGCTATCATGGTTTCATAACGCGAACGCGCCAACAACTCACCGGTTAAAAAGCCTGTGCCACAACCCAAATCCAACAAGGTGCCTGTCAAATGGGTCGTATCAATGGCTTGGAGTAATTCTCTGCCCACTGTACGCTGTAATTCGGCAACACTGTCATAAGTATCCGAAGCGGCTGCAAATGAGCGCTTGATTCCGGCTTTATCCAAAGTCATTGTTCGTCCATAAAACGGGAAATAATGGCTATTATCTCTTCGGGGTGTGATAAAAATGGCACATGCCCTGCCCTGTCAATAATGGTAAGTTCTATTTTAGGCAAAAGCGCCTGCATGTTTTGCCCTGCATTGACGGGTACCAACGTATCTTTACCGCCTAATATCACGGAAACAGGCACGCTTAGGTTCGACAAAGCCGGTCGCAAGTCTGCCTGTTTGAGTATCTCCAGACCACCTTGCAAGGTTTCTTTATCGGGCGCATTACATTCCATGACCGCAGCTTTAAGGGTTTTTAATAAGGTTTTGTAATTCGGCAAGTTATTCACTTGCAAGGATAAAAAACGGTGCAACGTCGCTTGACCGTTTTCATTCAACTGTCCGGCAAACGCATCCAGCGACTCAACAGTTATACCTGACCAGTGCGTTGATTGCGTAAATAAAGGATTACCCGCCAGCAAAACCAGTGAATTGACGCGTTCAGGAAACCGGTTGGCTATATCAAGTACCACCGTCGCACCCAATGACCACCCCAACCAGCAACTGCTTTCATCTGACACGGCATTAACCAGTGCCTCACCGACCTGCTCCAGGGTAAAGGAAGCAATTTTTTTACTCTGCCCATGCCCCGGCAAATCAATACAAGTCACTTGATGATTTTTTGCCAACTGCCGGGCAAAATTTCGCCAAATACCACTGTGCATCGCCCAGCCATGCACCAGAACGATAGGCTGACCTTTACCGAAAGTTTGCTGATGGATTTTAGTCATGTTAAATGCAGGTTCAAGGTGAAAGGCGAAAGGTAAGAATACCGTATTTATACATTAAGCCTTGTCCCTTGAACCTTGGAACCTTGGAACCTTGATCCTTATTGTTGCCTTATCCAGCGCATCCAGTAACTGGTCAACCTGGTATTCTTCATGCAATGCTGAAAATGTCACCCGTAAACGGGCACTGCCTTTGGGTACTGTCGGGGGCCTGATGGCACTGACCAAAAATCCCGCTTTTAACAAGTCGTTACTGATAGCAACTGACAGTTGACTATCGCCGATTATGATCGGTTGGATTGCAGAAGTAATGTGGCCTTCACTTTGTTGGGTTACGCTATCGCTAACCCAACCTACGGACGGATTTACCAAGTTCAAGCCTAACTGCAGTGCCCCCAACCTGAAACGATCAGCCAATTTTTTAATTTTATCTCTGCGCCAATTTTCTGCGATGACAATTTTTAAGCTGGCCCGCGTTGCTTCAGCGACTGCCGCAGGTAACGCCGTGGTATAAATATAGGTGCGGGCTTTCTGGATCAACGTTTCAATCAAGGCATCAGATCCCGCTATAAACGCACCAAAAGTACCAAAACCTTTGCCCAGTGTACCCATCAATATCGGCACATCATCCTGGTTAAGCCCATAATATTCCAAAAGCCCGCCGCCGCGCTCACCGATGACACCCAGTCCATGCGCATCATCCACCATCAGCCACGCAGCGCCGGCTTTTGCGGTATCAGATAACACTTGCAACGGTGCAAAGTCACCATCCATACTGAAGACGCCATCGGTTACGATGAGCTTATTGCCGGTAGCTTTATTAAGATGAACAGCCAAATTTTCAACATCAGCATGGGCATAACGTTTAAATCGTGCACCGGACATCAAGCCGCCATCCAACAACGAGGCGTGATTTAAACGATCTTCAAATACCGCATCACCGCTACCTAACAACGCCGACATGACACCGATATTAGCCATATAACCGGTAGAAAATAACAACGCCCGGTCACGGCCGGTAAAAGCGGCCAACTCTTCTTCCAGGGCATGATGCGCAGTACTATGTCCACAGATTAAATGTGCAGAACCGCTGCCAACACCGTAGCGATCAACCGCTGTTTTAAAAGCGCCAACCACCTCGGGATGATTTGCCAAACCCAGATAATCATTACTGCAAAAAT